>NZ_JAOCDM010000041.1 GCF_029840925.1 Pseudomonas sp. GD03858 | reverse complement strand
GATGGCACAGGATTGACTGGCCCGAAACAAATGTAGGAGCGGCCTTGCGTCGCGATGCGCCGCGCGGGCGGCGCTCGATCTGATAGGCGCTGCAACCCTAACGGCGAACACCTGGCGGCCTTCACTCGACCAATAGCCCTTGCACCCAAAGACCTCGAAAGGGCTGATTCGTGGTGTGGGTGGTCGAAATGGCAGCCAGGCTCCGATGCTTCAGGGCTTCAGACCAGCAGGTCCTCGTGGAACGCGCCATAGGGCAGTTTGGGATGGGCGATCTGGATTTCCAGTATCCACAGTCCTGCGCCGGGCCGTTCGTCGAAGTCGCCAAGATCACCGGCGCGGTAGATGGCGTGGGGAAAATCGCTGACTCGGTGCCCCTTGATACCCATGTTGAGTTTCCAGCCCATGGCTTGCGCGCGTTCTGCAGCGAAGCGATAGAGCTCCACGCCGTTCACGCCTTGTGACCGCCAGTGGCTCTCGACGTCGGCGAACAACGCCTTGGCGGCATCCGCGCAGGCCTTCATCTGCGGGTCGTTGCCCGTGACGAACGTCGTACCGGCGTCACCTTCGTGGCCTTCCCATACCACGCCCATGTCGATGAAGTAGATATCCTGCTCGCCCAGCACCGGATCACCCTCGGAGCGCTCCTTGAAGGTCTTCAGCGTATTGCTGGCGAAGCGGATATGGGTGGGGTGCCAGATGCGCTGCATGCCCAGTTCGGCCAGCACCTGTTGACTCATCTCCCGCGCCTGGGATTCGCGCATGCCGGGATGGATGCCCTGGGCGATGCGTTCGACGGCCTCCCAGGTCATGCGCTGGGCGTGCTTCATCAGGTCCAGTTGGTAGGGGGCGCCTACGGCTTCCTTGGCGGCGTTGGCCGTGGTCATGACGTACTCCTTGTTGTCAGGCTTATCGTTGTGCTTTTTGTGATATAGCGCTCAAGCTGTCCTGTCCAAGGGATAGCCTTCCGGGCGCAGGCTGCGCAGCAGCATGTCGGCCTGGGCCTGAGTGGCGGCGCGGGTGGGCTTGATCTGCCCCGAACTGCCCGGCGCCATGCCAAAGCGGAAGGTTGCCAGCGAGGTGGACCAGAGGAACAGTAGCAGATGCTCCGGCGCGGTCGGCGTGATCAACCCGCGGTCCATCCACTGCGCCAGGCAGGTCAGGGTCTGCCGGGCGCTGTCGCGCAGGCGCTCGGCGCGCTCGCCTGGCAGTTGCCGGGCACCGTGCAGCATCTCCTTGAGCCAGACGCGAACGGCACCGGGGTGCTGACGGGCTACTTCGGCCTTGGCCTTGAAGTAGCGCGGCAAGGCCTGCTCGGGGTGGGCATCCGGCACCAGGCTGCGCGAGGCGCGCAGCAAGGGTTCCATCACCAAGTCAAGCACGGCCGCGTAGAGCAGACGCTTGTTGCGAAAGTAGTAGAACACGTTGGCCCTGGGCAGGCCGGCGCGGGCGGCAATGTCATCGACCCGGGCGGCGGAGAAACCGTGGAGGGCGAACTCTTCGCTGGCGGCTGCGAGGATCAGTTGCAGGTTGCGGTCACGGATACTGGGCATGGCAAAAGCGTACTTCTGAAGCGATATGTTCAAAAGTATATAACGATTAGCTGTTTTCCAACAGCTGTGCAATCGCCCAGCCTTTTGAGTGGCTGTGGGAGCGGGTTTACCCGCGAACACCGGCATAGCCGGTGCCAGGTCGGTATTCGCGGGTAAAGCCGTCTGATCAGCAGGTTTCGCGCCAGGCGCGAATCTGCTCCAGCGTGGCGGTCGCGCCGCCGCAGACGATCACCAGCACATTGCCATGGGCCGCCAATGCGTCAGGCCGTTCGATCAGGGCCAGCGCGGCGCCGCAGGCCGGCTCGACCAGCAGGCGGTGATCCAGCAGCAAGCGCTCGCAGGCATCGAGCGCTTCGCGATCGCTGACCAGGTGGCTGAGCACCGGGTGCTGGCGTGTGCAGGCCAGGGCCTGTTCAGCCACGCGCTTGGCCCCCAGCGACGTGGCCACCGATGTGATGCCTGGCAGCTCCACGGTGTGACCGGCCGCCATGGCCGCGTGCAGCGATGCCGCGCCCTCGGTTTCCACCGCCAGCACTGGGACATCCCGCCAGCCATTGCGCTGCAGGCCTTCGACCACGCCACTGAGCAGGCCGCCGCCGCCAACCGACAGCACCACTGCGTCGGGCTTGTAGCCTGCCTGGGCGACTTCGTCGATCATGCTCGCGTGCCCGGTCCACAACAGAGGATCGTCGAACGGATGGATGAACGCATCGCCCGGCGTGATGAGCGTCTGTGCGTGCGCATTGGCTTCCTGCCAGGAGCCGCCATGCACGACCACGCGGGCGTTTTCCAGGCGCAGCAGCTCCTTGGCCCGCTCGGTGGTGGTCTGCGGCACCACCACGGTCACCGGCACGCCCAGCTTGCGTCCGGCATAGGCCACCGCCAGGCCTGCGTTGCCGCCGGACGATGAAATGAAGTGGCGAGCGCCGCGGCCATGGTGGATTTCGCAGGCGTGGCCGACACCGCGCAGCTTGAACGAGCCGCAGGGCTGCAGGGCTTCGAGCTTGAGCCAGACCGGGCGGCCGGCGCTCAGCGACAGTGGGCGGGATTCGATCAGTGGGGTGCGAATGTGCAACGGCATGGCGGGCTCCGTGGTCATGGATGTGGGGCCGGGGAGCTTTCGCCCCGCAGCTGCTCCAGGTAGTTGTAGATGGTATAGCGGGTCACACCCAGGGCATCGGCGGCCTTCTCGACGCCGCCCTTGACGATGAACAGGCCCCGCTCCTGCATCACCCGCACGGCGTCGACCTTGGCCTGTTTGTTCATCCGACCCTGGCCGCTGCGTTGCAGCGCAGCCTGGATGATCTCGGCCATCAGCACGGCCATGTCGGCCGGCTCGTCGCTGGCTGCCGGCATGGCGCCCAGGGGTTGGAAGTGCTGGAGAAACGCCATGGCCGCGTCGAGACCGCTGACATCGGTGTTCACGCACAGGCTGGCGAAGGGCTGGCCGGCGCTGTCGCGAAAGATCGCCGTGGCGCTGCGCAGGGAGCGGCCCTTGAGCGTGGTGGGGTAATCGGGCAGCACCACCGGCTCGCAGCCGTGCTGCGAGCCGCAGGCCTGCATCAGTGCCTTGAAGCCCTGGTCCTGTTCGGGCGCGGCAAGGATCGGGCTGCCGACCTGGCGTCCCGACAGGTGGCCATTGGCGATGGCCACCACCGAGCGCTCGGGGTGGTCGAGGTCGTGCAAGAGGATTTCGACATTGCGCGGGACGACGCTGGCCAGGGCCTGGAGAGTGGCCTTGAGCACGGTGAAGGTGAGCTGGCGCTCTTCGGCGGATGTCATCATGGCATGCACTCAAAATCAATTTTTTGTTGATTTTTGCATGCATTGTTGAAATTGGCTAGCGGGCTGTTGCAGGGGGGGATTCAGCTTCGGGCACAGAGGCAGCGTGCAACCTGATGGATGGCACCGGCTCTGCCGGTGATCACGGGCAAGCCCGCTCCCACAGGCAGAAGCGACGTACCTGTGGCAGCGGGTTTGCCCGCGAAGCGGCTACCTCAACCCAGCTTCGGCGTGCGCGGCGGGATCATGCGGCGCGAGCCGGTCGACTCGAAGGCGGCGGCGAATTTCAACAGATTGTTGTCGCTGTAGGCCTTGCCAGCGAAGGTCAGGCCCACCGGCATGCCGATGTCTGCCATCACGCCCATCGGCACGGTCACGGTCGGCACGCCCAGGTGACGGATCGCCAGGTTGCCGTTGGCCACCCAGATGCCGTTGCTCCAGGCGATGTCCGCCGACTCGGGGTTCACATCGGCATCCGCCGGGCCGACGTCGGCCACGGTGGGGAACAGCACCGCGTCCAGGCCTTGAGCATCCATCCAGTCTTCGAGGTCGAGCTTGCGGGTCTGTTCCAGGCCGCGCAGGCCATCGGGCACGGTGGCGATCTGGTCCCAGGTCTTCAGGCCGCGCTTGGCCATGTTGACGTATTCGTCCATGCCTGCGGCCAGGTCATCCTCACGGTTGGGCAGGGTTCCCGGGTCGTGGGGGAAGATCTGCGGGCCATCGACATCGGCCAGGCGGTTGAGCCTGGGGTCGTCGTTGGCGCGCAGGAAGTCGTCGAAGGCCCAGCCGGACAACTCCCACAGCTCGTCGTGCAGGAACGCCTTGCTGACGATGCCGCGGTTGAACACGGTGGGCGCGCCCGGGCGGTCGCCTTCGCAGTTGGAGACCAGCGGGAAGTCGGTCTCGACCACTTCGGCGCCGGCCGCTTCCAGGGCCTGGCGCGCCTGCTGCCACAGGTCGATGACACTGGCGCGGGTGTTGATGCGCTGGCCGGTCGGACCGCCGATGCCGGGCTTCTCCGAGGTACCGGCTGCGGCGTCGGCGTTGATGTACATGCGTGGCACGGCAAAACGCTTGCCTTTGAGCGACTCGGCGCCCACGGCCAGGTCCAGGTACGATTGCGGACGCACGCTCGAGGCGGTCGGGATCGGCACCCAGGGTTGCAGGCGCCACAGGTCGCCACGGCTGTCGGCGTCGTCGGCCACCACCACATCGAGAATTTCCAGCAGGTCGGCCATGGTTCGGGCATAGGGCACCACCACGTCCATGGTCGGCGTCAGCGGCCAGTTGCCGCGCACCGAGATCACCCCGCGCGACGGGGTGTAGGCGCACAGGCCGTTGTTCGAGGCCGGGCCACGGCCACTGGACCAGGTTTCCTCGGCCAGGCCGAAGGCGCTGTAGCTGGCGGCGGTGGCGGTCCCGGCGCCGTTGGACGAGCCCGAGGCGAACGGTGCGGTCAGGTAGTCGGCGTTGTACGGGCTCTCGGCGCGGCCGTACACGCCACGCTGCATGCCGCCGTTGGCCATGGGCGGCATGTTGGTCTTGCCCAGGCAGATGGCGCCGCCGGCGCGCAGGCGCTCGACGGTGAAGGCATCGCGCTGGGCGACCAGATCCTTGAATGCCGGGCTGCCGGACGCGGCGGTCAGGCCCTTGACCAGGTAGCTGTCCTTGGCGGTGTAGGGAATGCCGTCCAGCGGGCCGAGGGTCTCGCCGCGTGCCCGGCGCGCATCGGAGGCTTCGGCCTCCTTGAGCGCGTCAGGATTGCGGACGACCACGGCGTTGAGTGCGGTGGCGGTGTCCTTGCCATCGTAGGCGTCGATACGCGCCAGGTAGGCCTTGACCAGTTCGACGGCGGTCGTGCGGCCGGACTCGAGCGCGTCGCGCAGCTCGGCAATGGAAACCTCGGTTACCTCGATCATGCTGTCACCACAGTTGTGCAGGTGGAAAAATCATGGCGGCGAGTGTAGCAAGAAGGTCCCGAGGGGCGCAGGCATGCAGCGGGGAAATGCTTCGTTGCAGCGGGGCAAAACGTTGTGGGAGCGATGCGCTATCGCTCCCGCGCGCGTATCAAATTAGATCGGCCGCGGCATGCCGTTCCGGCACCTGGCTCGCCTCGTCGCCCCAGGTACGGTTGACCCGGGTGCCGCGCTGCACCGCCGGGCGCTGGGCGATGATTTCTGCCCAGCGCTGCACATGCGGGTATTCATGCACCGCGAGGAACTCTGCCGCGCCGTACAGATTGCCGCGTACCAGCTGGCCGTACCATGGCCACACGGCGATGTCGGCGATGCTGTATTCGTCGCCGCCCAGGTAGGTGCTTTGGGCCAGGCGCTGATCGAGCACGTCGAGTTGGCGCTTGGCCTCCATGGTGAAGCGGTTGATGGCGTATTCGAACTTCTCCGGCGCGTAGACGTAGAAATGACCGAACCCGCCGCCCAGGTAGGGTGCCGAGCCCATCTGCCAGAACAGCCAGTTCAGGCTCTCGGTGCGCGCGGCCGGTGCCTTGGGCAGGAAGGCGCCGAACTTCTCCGCGAGGTACAGCAGGATCGAGCCTGATTCGAAGACCCGCACCGGTGGTTCGACACTGCGATCGAGCAACGCCGGGATCTTCGAGTTCGGGTTGACGTCGACGAAACCACTGCCGAACTGGTCGCCCTCGCCAATGCGGATCAGCCAGGCGTCGTACTCGGCGCCAGCGTGCCCCAGGGCCAGCAGCTCCTCGAGCAGGATGGTCACCTTGACCCCGTTGGGCGTGGCCAGGGAATAGAGCTGCAGCGGATGCTTGCCCAGCGGCAGCGGCTTGTCGTGGGTGGGGCCAGCGACCGGGCGGTTGATGCTGGCGAATTGACCGCCCGAGGGTGCCTCGAAGGTCCAGACCTTGGGCGGGACGTAGCTGGGCTTGCTCATGCGCGAAGTCTCCTGGAAGCAGGGATGTCGTCAGGTAAAGACGTGGACCTGCATTCATGCCATGGGTTCGGCGCGCGGGACAAATGCATTCGATGCATAACGGGTATCGAAGGCGAAGGCTTTACTTGCGCAACATTGTGGGTTTCAGCCGCGAAGCCCCGGGCCGTGACTGAAACCCACGGCAGGCCGTCAGGCCACCGGAATCAATGGATCGGCAGCTGCCAGCGCAGCCGCTCGATCGTCGGCGGCCGGAGGGTAGATCCACACCGAATTGATCTGCTGCTTGAGCGCCTTGGCCTCGACCTTGTCGGTAGGCGGCGAGACCGTGCGCTCCCAGCCTTCGGTATACACCGCGCCCCAGGCGCCGAGGTCCAGGCAGGTAACGTACTTGGGTTGGCTGTAGGTCATCGGCGCCACGCCGATCAGTTCGGCGGCGGCATTGTTGCCGGCATAGCGGCCCAGTGGAATGGCGTGCTGGCAGGACATCACGGCGTGGTTGCCGGTATCGTCGCATGCCGCGTACGCCACATCCCCGGCGGCATACACTGCCGCGTTGCCCTGGACCTTGAGGTGGCCGTCGACGTGCAGGCGTCCTTGGCGGTCACGCTCGCCGCTGACCTGCTCGGTCAACGGATTGGCCTTGAAGCCGACGGTCCAGATCACCGTGCTGGCGGCGATGCGCTCGCCGTTGTCGAGCAGCACGCCACCGGCGTCCACCGCCGCCACCGTGGCGCCGCAGATCCATTCGATGCCCAGTGCCGCCGATGCTTGTTCGATGGCCGGGCGAATACCGTCACCCAGCGCGGCGCCGATCTTCGTGCCACGGTCGACCACCACGATGCGCAGCCTGGTGTGCTCGCCCAGGATCTTGCGCAGGCGCGCCGGCAGTTCAGTGGCGGTCTCGATGCCGGTGAAGCCGCCGCCAGCCACCACCACGGTATTGCGTGCCGGGCTGTCGGGGCGGCTGGCCAGGGACTTGAGGTGTTGTTCCAGGCGGCTGGCCGAGTCGATCTTGTCGACATCGAAGGCATGCTGGTCGAAACCTTCCAGCGTTGGTCGGTTGAGCAGGCTGCCGCAGGCCATGATCAGGCGATCGTAGCCGAGCTTCGCCTCTTTGCCCGCGGGGTCACGGTAGGTGACCTGGCGCGCGTCTTCGTCGATGTGCAGGGCGCTGCCTCTGACGAACTGCACACCGACCGTGTCGAACAGCGCCTGCAGCGGCGCGGCCATGGTGTGGACCTCGGGCTCGTAGAAGCGTGGGCGGATATGCAGTTCGGCCTGAGGTGCGAGGAGAGTGATGCGCACGTCGTCGCGCTGGTGCTGGTCGAGCAGGCGGGCGGCGCCCAGGGCGCTCCACAGCCCGGCGAAGCCTGCGCCAATGATCAGGATCTGTTTCATGGGGTGCTCCTGGCGGTTCCGAAGACCGGGGTTGTTGGTGTTGTCGGTTCGGGCACGGCGGTGGGAAAAGCGTACGCCTTGCTGGCTGGGATGGGCCGCGTGCCGACAGACGTGAGCCGCGGGGGATCACTTCTGCCGCCAGGATGCTAAGCGCCCGGCGTTATTGGCCCTAGGCCAAAGAACCCTGGATTTCGGCCAGTGGCACGCAGTGGGCGAAGCGCGCGCGGTAGTCGCGCGGGGTCACGGCCAGGTGGCGCTGGAATGCCAGGCGCATGCGTTCCTCGCCACCAAAGCCACAGCGCCGGGCGATCTGCTCGATGTGCAGCTCGGTGTTCTCCAGCAGCCGCCGCGCCGCTTCGAGGCGAAACAGTTCGATGGCCTTGGCCGGCGTGCGGCCGGTCTTCTGCTTGTAGACGCGGGTGAAGTTGCGCAGGCTCATGCGTGCCTGCGCGGCCAGGCGCTCGACGTTCAGGCGCGGGTCGTCCAGGTGGTCGTTGAGCCACACGTGCAGCGCGTCGAACGCGGCGCTGTCCTCGCCCTGGGCCTTGAGCAGTTCGCTGAACTGCGCCTGCCCGCCCGGGCGCTTGAGGAACACCACCAGCTCGCGGGCGACCTCCATGGCGACGCCACGGCCGCAGTCGCTTTCGACCAGCGCCAGTGCCAGGTCGATGCCAGCGCTGACGCCTGCCGAGGTCCAGACATTGTCCTGTTGCACGAAGATCGCTTCGCCGTCCACGTCGATGGCCGGGAAGCGTTGGTGCAGGGCGTCGCACATGGCCCAGTGGGTCGCCGCGCGGCGACCGTCGAGCAGGCCGGCGGCGGCCAGCAGGAAGGTGCCGCTGCACACCGAGGCGGTGCGCCGGGCTTGCGCGGCGGCCAGGCGCAGCCAGCTGACCAGCTCGCCGTGCTCGGGCAGGGTGCGCACGATCTCCGGGGCGCCCGGCACCACCAGGGTGTCGAACGGTTCGCGCAGCCAGGGTGCCAGGGGCTCGGTGGCGATCGCCAACCCTTCGGCGGTGCTGACCAGGCCGCCCTCGAGGCTGGCGGTGATGATGCGGTAGCCCGGCAGGCCGCGCGCGGCCCGGGCCTTGGTCGCGGCCCAGAACACGGTCTGCGCGCCGGTCAGGTCAAGCAGGCCCATTTGCCCATAGGCAAGAAACAGCAGGGTGCGCGGTTGGTCGAGGGCCGGCACGGGCGAGGCGGGCAGGTGCGGGTTGTCGGTCATGGCGCGCGGCTTGCGAACGAAGGCATGGCCATAGTCGAGCAGCTCGCGCGGCGTTGATCAAGCGCCGCGCGAGCAGTGGTTCAGAAACTGTAGTCGAGCGTTGCGAAGTACGAACGTGGCGTGCCCAGCAGCCACTGCTCGCCGCTGTGCGCCGAAGCCACGTACTGGCGATCGAGCAGGTTGTTCACCTGCAGGCCCAGGCGCACATCCGGCAGCACCTGCCAGCCGAGATTGGCATCGACCACGGTGTAGCCGGGCACTTGCTGGCTGTTGGCGACGTCGGCGTAGCGCTGGTCCACATAGCGCAGGCCGATACCGGCGTCGACGGTCTGGCCGAAGCCTTTGCTCAGCCATAGGTTGGCGGTGCGGCGCGGGACGTTGGCCGGACGATTGCCGGCGCGGTCCATCACGCCCTGGGAGGTGCTTTGCAGATACTCGTCGTACTGTGCGCGCACCAGCGCGGCGTTGGCGGACAGCTGCCACTGGTTGCCCAGCGCCAGCTCCAGCGTGGCCTCGAGGCCATCGGAGGTCTGCTGGCCGGCTTGCTGCTGGAGCTTGGAGACCGGGTCATAGACCAGCAGCTTTTTCTTGACGATGTGGTAGGCGGCCAGGGTCCACTCCCCACGGCCTTCCCAGAAGCGCTGCTTGACGCCGAACTCGGTCTGCTTCGCCTCGGTCAGGTCGTAGTTCATCTGCGTCGGGCTGAGGCTGACCAGGTTGCTGACGCCGTCTTCGCTGGTGGAGTACTGGCCGTAGAACGACAGGTCTTCGGTCAGCGCATACACCAGGCCAACCCGCCAGTTGCCACCTTGCAGGCTGCGATCGTTGCGGGTGTCGTTGACCAGGTTGTCGCGCTCGATATGGTTCTGGTCGCGGCGCACGCCGGTGACCAGCGACAGGCGTTCTGTCAGCTCGGTGCGGTTTTCGGCGAACAGGGCGAAGGTGCGGGTGGTGGACAGGGTCTGCGGCTTGAGCGGCGAGTCGCTGTGGAAGCCACCCGGAGCCGGGTGCCAGGGGTCGATGTAGTCGCCTGGCTCGGCATCGATATAGGGCGAGTTGCTGTCGACGTTGAAGCGGATCCGGTTGTATTCAGCGCCGGCCACGGTCTTGCTGCGCAAGCCGAACAGGGTGTGGTCGAAGGTGAAGCTCTGGCGATCGCCGATCTGTTCCTGGTTGTGCTTGATCTCCAGGTAGCTGCCACGCTGCAGCAAACCGGTATCGGCCTGCCAGGTATAGTCCTCGGCGTTGCGCCAGTGACGACGGCTCTTGATGTAGTACAGCTGGTTGCTGGCGCTGACGTTGTCGCTGATGATCCAGTCGGTGTTGAAGCGCGTCCATTCGTCGTGGTAGCGCTGCACGTCGTTACGCACGTTGTAGTTCTTCTTGCTCAGGCTGCCGCGCAGGTGACCATCGATCAGCGGGGTGCCGAAGTAGTTGGCCGGCTGCGCGTCGCCACGCTCGTGGGCGAGGGTGAAGCTCAAATCGTCGCTGGCATCGAAGCGCAGCGCGGCGCTGAGCGCCAGGCTACGTGAGTCGGTGCGGTCGACATAGCCGTTGCCTTCCTGCTTGTTCAGGGTGACACGGTAGCTGAGGCGTTCGCTCAGGCTGCCGCCGCTGTCCAGGCCCAGTTGCTGGCGATCCCAGGAGCCATAGCCGAGGCGTACATGATTGCGGATCTCGCCGGCGAACGGCTTTTTCGGGATCACATTGACCACCGCGCCGGTGGCGCCCTCGCCATACAGCACCGAGGCCGGGCCGCGGATCACGTCGATGCGCTCGACCATCCACGGATCGACCGGGAAACTCTGGGTGCCGGCGCCGGTGTACAGCCGCGCGCCATCGAACAGGGTCATGACCGAGCTGTGCCCGGTGAAACCACGGGCGGAGAGGGCGGTGCCGCCATTGCCCGGAGTGCCGATGAAGGTGATGCCCGGCGAGCGGGTGACGGCGTCCTGCACGGTCAGGTTGTTGCGCTGCTGGATCTGTTCGGCGCTGATGCTGCTGGTGCTGGCCGGGGTTTCCAGGGCGCTGAGGTTCAGCCGCGAACCGGCCTGGGTCGGGGTCGTCAGGTCGACGGTTGCCTGGTCGCGGGTATCGGTGATCGCCGTGGAGGGCAGGGTGAGGGCGCCGACCTCGTGCTCGTCGGCCAGTGCCGGCAAGGAGACGGCCAGGCAGGCCGCCAGGGTATGAAGCTTGGGGTATCGGGACATGTCGTTCCACTGCTGCAGGAATGAATGGATCCCGGTGGAAACAATGCATAGACGCGCGACCCACGCACGCAGGCGCGCACGCGGATACCGGCCTGCGCCCGCCCACCGCGGGTTGCCAAGTGGAGCTTCAGGCCGGTCTCCGGGCTTGCGAGGATCATGAGGCCTTCACCTTCCCATGCTGGCGCACAGTGGTCTGTCGAAGGGCTCGCTCGCTTACCGTTGCGGGGGCAGCGCCGGACTTGTCGTGACTACGACGCACCGGCTTCCCGTTTCACCCTGCGCGCGACGGCGCAGGACACCTGAAACTGGCGCGCATCTGACCATCGAATGGTGGGGGAGTCAATCGTTCGAGTGGGCGGGCGGCGCCGTGCAGTCGCTGCCGCAGAGCTGTCGGCGAGTCAGCGTCCGCGCCGTCGGGACACCCGCGCCTCGATATTCTTGCGACCGATCAGCAGGGCGGGCTTTTCCACCACCGGCTCATCGGCCAGCCACTTGTACATCACCAAGCTGTCCACCAGGCCCAGTTCGGCATGGCGGTAGGCCTTGGGCAGGCGCCCCACGGTCTCGAAGCCGAGCTTGTGCCACAGCGCCACGGCCACTTCGTTGGTGGCTACCACCGAGTTGAACTGCAGGGCCAGGAAGCCCTCCTGGCGAGCGAGCTTCTGCGAGTGTTCGCACATCAGCCTGGCCACGCCACGGCCACGGGCGTTCTCGCAGACCATGTAGCCGCAGTTGCCCACGTGCCCGCCGGGGCCGGCGGCATTGGCCTTGAGGAAATACGAGCCGAGCAGTTCGCCGTCCTGCTCGGCCACCAACGTGCGCAGGGGCGTTTGCAGCCAGAGCGCGCGGGCCTGCTCGAAGCTCAGTTGTGGGTCGAAGGCGTAGGTCTGGCGCGCCTGGACGATGGCCTGGAAGGTCGGCCAGAAGCGCTCGAAGTCTTCCGGTGTCATGGGGCGAATGTGGATCATGGCGACTCCTGCGCGGGCTGGGGCGCCAAGTCTGGTGGGGACCGCGCCGCCGCGCAAGGGCGGCGGCGCATTTGCCCTCAACCGTCGGCCTTGCCCAGCGCGTCCAGGGCCCGGGCCGAATACACCAGGGCGGCGCCGGCATTCATCGCCACGGCCACGCCCAGCGCCTCGGCGATCTCTTCACGGCTGGCTCCATGCTTGACCGCCTGCTGCGAATGCACGGCGATGCAGCCGTCGCAGCGGGTGGTGACGGCCACGGCCAGGGAGATCAGCTCGCGGGTCTTGGCGTCCAGGTGGTTGGTCTTGGCCCCGGCGCCGCTGGCGGTCATGTAGCCGGCCACGGTATCGGGAGAGAGGTGCTTGAGATCGCCGATGCCGGCCATCAACTGCTTACGGTAGGCGTCCCAGTCCATCATGCTCATCGTCTTCACCTTGTCAGGTTGGTAACAGGAGCTTTGAGGCTAGACGATGTTCGGGCGGTGGGAGGCAGCCCGCTCCCATGCCGGGAGCGAGCCTGAGGCAGGATCAGATGTAGATGAACACCAGCACCAGCGCCGCGACCACGGCCCACTTCTCCAGGTAGTAGCGGGTGCGGTTGCGTTTTTTCATCGCCTTGCCGCGCTCACGGATCTTGTAGATGCGGGTGAACAGGCGGTTGATGCCACCGGTCTTGTCGCTGGCGTCGTTGGGCGCGGCGGCGGCGGCCATGACGTTGCGGCTGAACCAGCGGTTGAAGGCAGTCGCCCAGCGGTACTTGAGCGGGCGTTCGACGTCGCAGAACAGGATGATGCGGTTGTGCTCGGTGGTGTTGGCGGCGTAGTGAATGTAGGTCTCGTCGAACACCACGCCCTGGCCGTCGCGCCAGGAGTACTTCTCGCCGTCCACGTCGATGTAGCAGCCATCGTCGTTGGGCGTGTCCAGGCCCAGGTGGTAGCGATAGGAACCGGCGTACGGGTCACGGTGGCGCACCAGCTTGGCGCCCGGTGGCAGGGTGGCGAACATCGCCGCCTTGACCGTGCCGATGTTCTGGAGCAGTTCGGTGGTGCGCGGGCACAGCGTCATCGCCGAAGGGTGGCTCTCGCCGTACCACTTCAGGTAGAAGCGCTTCCAGCCGGTCTTGAAGAACGAGTTGAAGCCGACATCGTCGTAGTTGTCGGATTTCTTGATCTCGCCGGCGTGCAGCAGGCGCTGGCCTTCCTCGCGGATTTCCTGCCAGTGGTCCTGCAGGGGCTGCAGTTCGGGGAAGGCCTCCACCGGCAGGTACGGCTTGGCCGGGTGCTTGGAGAACAGGTAGAGGAAGGCGTTGACCGGGGCCAGGAAGCTGGAGTGATCGCCCAGCTGGCGGGTCAGCTTGTGGCGGACGCGCCCGCGCAGGTGAACGTAGGCGATCGAGAAGACGAAGATCAGTACGAGTGCAATTTTCATGGACGTTTACTTGTCGAAAAATGGCCATGCGCCATGGCGTAAGCTCGCCAGCATAAACAATCGTGGGCCGGGTTTGTACTTATTGTTACGTCTTGTCCGACCGACTTAGGTGCAATGGCTGATAGCGTGCGTAAACGTTTCAACAGCCTGATGTCGCCTTTTTACCTTGTGATGAGTGTTCAATCGCTGCCAGGGAGAACTTCACATGATCCAGGACGCGCGCCCCGACGGCGCCCCCTTCAAGCGCCTGTTCTTCGCCTTGCCGGTCGGCGAGGCCCAGTGCCGTGCCCTGGCGCAATGGCGGCGTGGGCTGGGCCTGCGCAGCGGCAAGCCGGTGCCGGCGGACAACTTCCATGTCACGTTGCTGTTTCTCGGGGATGTGGACGCGAGTCAGGTTCCGGCGATATGCGCGGTTGTCGATCGGCTCAAGCGGCCGCAGGCGCCGTTGCGCCTGCCGCTCGACCGGCTTCAGGTCTGGCCGCGTGCCAGTGCGCTGGTACTGGAGCCTGGCCAGGTGCCCATGGCCTTGCGCCAGCTGGTGTATGCCTTGCAGCAAGCGTTGCAGCCGTTGGGCCTGGATGGCCAAGCGAAGGAGTACCGACCGCACCTGACACTGTCCCGGGATTTCCGGGCGCCGGTGCCCGAGGCGGGGCAAGCACCGGACTTCTACCTGACGGCTCGCAGTTTTGTGCTTTACGAGTCGCGCAAGGGCCGTTACTGGCCCTTGGCGCACTGGGCGCTGGATGGCACCGGCGTCGCCGGTGTTCGCGGGTGAACCCGCTCCCACAGGGACCGCATGGCACCACGCAGTCCCTGTGGAAGCGGGCTTGCCCGCGAAGCAGGCGCCTCGGTGGAGGGGCCAATACTGTCAGGCGATTGAGCCGGCAGGCGTCAATTCGCTACGCGCGGTTTCAGCGAACAGCGTCGCCCCCAATTGCCGTGCCGTCTCCAGGTGCCGCACTGGATCGGCGCCTTCGCTGTCATCGAGCAAGGTCGAGCTCGACACCCGGGCGCCGCAGTAGTCGAAGATCCCGTGCTCTATCTGCACCCGCATCGCCTCGCCATAGCCGTGTCGCTCGAAGGTGCCGGTGTCGGCGCCGGCCACGCCGACCAGGTGCGCGGTCAGGCCGTGCAGCAGCTTGGTGGTGCTGCCATCGGCGGCATAGTCGAAGGCCCAGCCGTTGCTGAACACCCGCTCGACCCAACCCTTGAGCAGCGCCGGCAACGACCACCAGTAGATGGGGTAGACCAGTACCAGGGTGTCGGCGCGCTCGATGCGTGCCTGCTCGGCCAGCACATCGGCGGGTGGCGCGCCCAGGCGCCGATGCACGGCGTGGTCGGCCAGGCCGAAGCGCGGATCGAAACCTTCACGGGCCAGGTCGGCGAATTCGCTGGTATGGCCGGCTGCGCGCAGGCCGTCGGCGATCTCTCGGGCGAGGGCGTGGGTAAGGGACTCGGGGTCGTGATGAGCGATGACGATCAAGGCATGCATGGCGCAGTCTCCAGAAAAGGATGCAAGGGCGCGGCGAGGGTTATATACTCGCGGTAAGTTACGATTGGTAAGTTACTTTTGGTAGGTAGTCGATGTCAAGCGATGAAAAGAACGCCCCGCGCAAGCGCCTGTCCCGTGATGAGCGCCGCCGCCAGCTGCTTGATGTGGCGTGGCGGCTGGTTCGCGACGAGGGCACCGATGCCTTGAGCCTGGGCCGACTGGCCGAGCAGGCCGGGGTGACCAAGCCGGTGGTGTACGACCATTTCGAAACCCGCAATGGCTTGCTGCTGGCGCTGTACCAGGAGTACGACGCACGCCAGACCGCGATGCTCGATACGGCGCTGGCCCATTGCCCGGCCGACCTGTCGGGGCGCGCATGGGTGATCGCCGAGGCTTATGTGGACTGTGTGGCGACCCAAGGCCGGGAGATTCCCGGCGTGAGCGCGGCCCTGGCCGGATCGCCGGAGATGGAGGCGCTGAAACGAGGCTACGACGGCCCATTCATGGACAAGTGCCGCCAGGCGTTGGCGCCGTTTGCGCCGGGGCGGGGCATTGGCGACGCCGGGCTGTGGGTATTGGTCGGCGCGGCGGATGCGTTGTCGCAAGCCGCGGCAGCGGGCGAGTTGAGTGCCGAGCAGGCCAAGCAGGAGTTGCAGGCGACCATTGTGGCGATGGTGCAGCGCCAGTAGCCGGCGACGGCGTCGGCAGACTGTGGCAGCCCACCCGGCGCGGGCTCACCAGGCCAGTGGTCCGTCGAAGCCTTTCCAGCACACCCAGCGGCGCACCTCGCCATGGGGACCGGTGCCGATCTGCCAATCCGGTCGCCCGCTGTCGAGGGCGACCACAGAGATGAACCCGGCATGGCTGGCCACCGCCAGGGTCTTGCCGTCGGCACTGATGTCCATGGCGCTGATGGTCGAGCCGAGGTAGTGCCGCCAGCGCTCGCGGCCATCCTCGCCCAGGGCGCGCAGGTAGCCATGGGCGTCGCCGACGATGTACTCACCGTCGCGGACGACACCGGCATGCAGGCGCGCACCCTCTTGCAGCAACCGTGCGCGCGGGACCGCGCGGTGATGGTGATGCTGGCAGCCCAGGTCGGCTACGGGTACGCCCAGAGTGGCGCCGTGGTGAGCGTGGCAGGCGTTGAGCAGCAGGTGGTCGCCGCGTCGGTTGAACAGGGCGAAGTGCGGGTATTTGCTGGCTGGCTCGATGTCGGCCAGGGGCCGCAAGCGCGCGTCGAGCACCAGGTGGCGACCGCACTGTTCGCCCAGGGCGATCAGCCGCCCATCGGGCGACAGCGCGGCATGCTCCATGGCCAGTTCGAGGGCTATGTCGTCCGGGTCGGTGCCGCGCTGCAGAGCGTCGAGAATGGCCTGCTCACGCGGCAGCAGGCGAGTGGCGCCGCTGCCGGCTAGCACGAAGATGCCGTCGCTGCTGACCAGCAACACGCGCTGACCATCGGGGAAAGGGATCAATGCGCTGGGCGTTGGCGGCAGGTCCAGCGGATCGAACGGGTAACCGGGCGGCAACCCTTCCAGGCCATGGGGCCAGGCCAGGCGCGCCACCAATGGGCCGCCCCAGCCATCGGTGACGCGCACGCCGTCGGCATTGGCCAGGGCGTAGTAACGGCGTTGCGGGCAGCGACCGAAATGCTCCACGCCGATCACCGGCGTGGCGCCGCGATCATCGATGCGCAGCACATGGCCCTTGTCGAAGGGCATGCCGATACGCGCCAGCAGGCTACCGTCGTCGAGCAGCAGCAGGTGACCGATGGCCTGGGCATGTTCGTCCAGCAGCGCGAGCAGGGGCTGGTGCGCCGGTGGCCAGGCTTCGCGGAACAGTTGGCGCTGCTGCGCGTCGATACCGGGCTGGTTGATGGCCAGCAGGGCGGCCTGCCAGGCGTCGAGCAGGTGGCCGGTGGCCGGGGCCTGGGGCTCCTCGAGAGTGCTCCAGCCGTGCGCGTGGCCTTGCGCGACATATCGGTTGACGGCCTGGGCGTAGGCGACCACTGCCTCGCGCCACTGCCGCTGGGGGTGCTGCTCGTCCATGGCCGATCGAACTCCTTGTTTCGCGATGCCGCAAATGGTCGTGCAACAAAAGAGTGCACGAAGGCGCGCATGGTACTCCGTCCGCGCCCATGGTTGTGAGGCCCTGACCGGATGCGTACCATGCCCGGCATCCTTTCAATAAAAAACGTGCGTCAGCGACCCTGGAAGCAGGCAGGTGATGCGCGTCATATCGTCTTGCGTGTGGAGAAAAGCGTTTTCCCATGAATGGTCCCGTACCCACTTCGCTGCCGCCGACCGTCGGCAACGGCAGCTGGCTGAGCGTCATCGCCCTGGCGCTGGCGGCGTTCATCTTCAATACCACCGAGTTCGTGCCGGTGGCGCTGCTCAGCGACATCGGCCGCAGTTTCGACATGAGCACCGCGCAGGTCGGCTTGATGCTGACCATCTACGCCTGGGTGGTGGCACTGGCGTCGCTGCCGATGATGCTGATGACCCGCAACGTCGAACGGCGGCGCCTGCTGCTGTTCGTGTTCCTGGTGTTCATCGTCAGTCACTTGTTGTCGTGGCTGTCGCAGAGCTTCGCCATGTTGCTGCTCAGCCGCATCGGCATCGCCCTGGCCCACGCCGTGTTCTGGGCCATCACCGCTTCGCTTGCGGTGCGCGTGGCACCGCCCGGGCAGCAGGCCAAGGCGCTGGGTCTGCTGGCCACCGGCACGACACTGGCGATGGTCATGGGCATTCCCCTGGGCCGGGTGGTGGGCGAGGCGCTGGGCTGGCGCATCACCTTCCTGTGCATCGCCGGGGTGGCGCTGGCGACCATGCTCTGCTTGATGAAGTCGCTGCCGCTGCTGCCGAGCCAGAACTCGGGGTCGCTGCGCAGCCTGCCGATCCTGTTCAGGCGCCCGGCGCTGGTGATCACCTATGTGCTGGTGACGCTGGTGATCACCGCGCAGTTCACCGCCTACAGCTATATCGAGCCGTTCGCCCTGCACGTGGCGCAGATTGGCGGCGAGCGCACCACGCTATTGCTGCTGCTGTTCGGCGGCGCCGGGGTGTTCGGGTCGTTGCTGTTCAGTCGCTACAGCGACCGTTTCCCCCACGGCTTCCTGGTGGGCGCCATCGGCGGGGTCGCGGCCTGCTTGCTGCTGTTGCTGCCGCTGTCGGGCAATTTCTACGTGTTCGCTGGCCTGAGCATGGTCTGGGGCGTGGCGATTCTCAGCTTCAGCCTGGCGCTGCAGTCCAAGACCCTCAAGCTCGCTTCGGACGCCACCGATGTGGCCATGGCGCTGTTCTCCGGCATCTACAACATCGGCATCGGTGGCGGCGCGTTGCTGGGCAGTATCGTCAGCAGCCAGATGGGGGTGGCCAATATCGGCTGGATGGGTGGCAGCGTGGCGCTCGTCGGGTTGCTGCTGGCGGTGGCCAGCACCCGGCGTTTCCGCGAGGCGTTGAGCCACCCACCGGGCTGAGGGCGTTACAGGCTGGTGGCGGCTCCATCAGGTCGATCTAGTCGCTTGGGCGTGAGGCCACTGACTGAGTAGCGCCACCAAGTGTTCGCCGCAACCCTTGATAGGCCTGGACCTTAGAGCAGAAGCGGCCCCAGGTTTAGAGCGATCACGCAGGACTCAGCGCTGGGCGAACGCCAGGTTGATGCCCAGAGCGGCGAACGAGGCGGCGAAACTGCGGCGCAGCCAGGCCTGGACCTTGGGCGAGTCGATCACCGCGCGACGGAACAGGTGGGCGAGCAGGCCATAGAGCACGAACACGACGAACGTCATGGCCATGAACACGGCGCTCAGGCCAAGCATCTGCAGGGTCGCGGAGCCTGCATGCGGGTCGATGAACTGCGGCAGGAAAGCGAGGAAGAACAGGGTCAGCTTGGGGTTGAGGATGTTCAACAGGCAGGCCTTGAGCACCAGCTGGCTGGCCGGGGCAGGGGCAGCGTGTTCGTCCACGGCGAAGGCGGCGCGATCGCGCCAGGTGGCGTAGGCCAGGTACAGCAGGTAGGCGACGCCGGCGAATTTCAGCCCCTGGAATGCCAGGGCGCTGGCGTGCAGCAGCGCCGACATGCCCAGCACCGAGGCCAGCAGGTGCGGGACGATCCCCAGGGTGCAGCCCGAGGCGGTCCACAGGCAGGCGCGCCGCCCAGCCACCAGGGCGCTGGAGACGGTGAGGATGACCCCACTGCCGGGGATCAGCACGATGATCAGCGCGGTGACGAGAAACTCCAGGCTTGGCATGAATGACAGCTCCTTGCAGTCGGGGGTGGCTGCACTATACGCCCGGCGACAGCCGCTGCAACATGTCCTCCGGGCGCAACGTGGCGAAGCGTTCGCGCAGCCACAGGTGCAGCTGCGTCACTGCCGGTGTCAGTTGCTTGCGGTGCGGGCAGACCAGGGTCACCGGGGTCGGCTCGCCAGGGTGCTCGGGCAGCAGCACTTCCAGCTCGCCGGCGGCGACGTTGGCGCTGACATCCAGCCACGACTTGTAGACGATCCCTTCGCCCTCCAGGGCCCAGCGCCGGACCACGTCGGCGTCGTCGCTGAACAGCGGCCCGCGCACCTGCACGGTACGGTTGCCCAGGCGCCATTTGTCGTATACCCGGCTTTGCTGCAGGTACAACAGGCAATCGTGCTGCTGCAGGTCGTCCGGCGTGCAGGGCCGGCCATGGCGGGCCAGGTAGGCGGGCGAGGCCACCAGCACCCGGCGGTTCCAGGGTGCCAGGGGCAGGGCGATGTAGTTGGCGTCTTCGTTCAGGCCGTAGCGGATGGCGACATCCACCGGGTCGCGATACAGGTCGGCCAGCTGGTCGGAGAGAAAGAAGCGCAGGCCCAGCCCCGGATGCTCGCGGCGAAACGCGCTCAACCACGGACGCAGCAGGTTGCGCCCCATGTCCGAGGGCGCTGCCACCTGCAGCACGCCACGCAGGCAGCTGTGGCTGCCATGCAGATCCTCGCGACCCTGGCGCAGGGCGTCGAGCACCCGCTGGGCGGTGGGCAGGTACAGTTCGCCCTCGGCGGTCAGGCGCAAGCTGCGGGTGGTGCGAGCGAACAGGCGCACATCGAGCTCGCGCTCCAGGCGCTTGATTGCCGCGGCTACCTGGCCGGGCAACAGGTCGGCTTCATGGGCGGCGGCGGTGAAGCTGCCCAGGGCGCTGGCACGGGTGAACAGTTCGAGGTCGTTGAGGCGCAGCATTTTCACTCCGGGGATGAAAGTGTTGCTGCATTGTGCTGGTTTTTCTTTCGGGCCGGGAAGATAAGATGCCCGGCATCCACGACCCTTGAGGAACTACCGCACATGGATACCGTTGCCCTCGCCAAGCGCCGCTACACCACCAAAGCCTACGATGCCGCTCGCAAGATCCCCCAGGCCACCATCGATGCCTTGCTCGAGCAGCTGCGTCACAGTCCGTCCTCGGTCAACTCGCAGCCCTGGCACTTCGTGGTCGCCGATACCGCCGAAGGCAAGGATCGCCTGGCCAAGGCCACCGATGCCCGGTTTGCCTACAACAGCCCGAAGATCCGTGATGCCTCTCATGTGATCGTGTTCGCCGCACGCACCAATGTCACCGAGCAGCACCTGCAGGCGGTGCTGGAGCAGGAAGCCGCCGACGGGCGTTTTCGCAGCGAACAGGCGCGCGGCGCGCAGGACCAGAGTCGCCGTGGCTACGTCGACCTGCACCGTCATGACTTCAAGGATCTGCAGCACTGGATGGAGAAGCAGGTGTACCTGGCTTTGGGTACCGCACTGCTGGGCGCTGCCGCCCATGGTCTGGACGCCACGCCGATCGAAGGGTTCGACGCCAAGGCGCTGGACATCGAACTGGGGCTGCGTGAGCGGGGCTACACCAGCGTGGTGCTGATGAGCCTGGGCTATCGCAGCGAAGAGGACTTCAATGCCGGGCTGAGCAAGTCGCGCCTGCCGGCCAGCGAAGTGTTCACCTTCCTGTAATCGCGTATCAGGATCACGGACGGGCCGGTGCGCTCACCGGCCCGCATCACGCGTCGATCAATATTCCCAGAAGATCCGCTGCAGCTCCTTGCTGTCCTGGGTCTTGGTCATTGCGACCATGGCCAGGATCCGTGCTTTCTGCGGGTTCAGGTCGTGGGCCACGACCCAGTCGTTCTTGTCGTCAGGCTGTTCGGCGTTGCGCAGTACGAAACCGCCCTGGTTGACGTGGGACGAACGAATGATCTGTACGCCGTCCTTGCGCAGTTCCTGCAGGGCAGGGACTACCCGCGACGACACCGAACCGTTGCCGGTGCCGGCGTGGATGATTGCCTTGGCGCCACCCGCGGCCAGCGCCTTGTAGGCGGTATCGGTCACGTTGCCGTAGCCGTAGGCGATGTCCACGGCAGGCAGGCTGCTGATGTTCTTGATGTCGAACTCCGAGTTGACGGTGTGGCGCTTGGCCGGCAGGCGGAAGAAGTACGACTTGCCTTCGACCACCATGCCCAGCGGGCCCCACTGGCTCTTGAAGGCTTCGGTCTTGATGTTGACCGCCTTGCTCACGTCGCGACCCGACTGGATCTCGTCGTTCATGGTCACCAGCACGCCCTTGCCACGGGCTTCCTTGCTGCTGGCCACGGCGACGGCGTTGTACAGGTTGAGCATGCCGTCGGCGGACATGGCGGTGCCCGGGCGCATCGAGCCGACCACGATGATCGGCTTGTCGGTCTTCTCCACCAGGTTCAGGAAGTAGGCGGTCTCTTCCAGGGTGTCGGTGCCGTGGGTGATGACGATGCCATCGACATCCTTGCTGTCGGCCAGTTCGGCGACACGCTTGCCCAGCTTGAGCAGGTCGTCGTTGCCGATGCTTTCCGAGGCGATCTGCATCACCTGCTCGCCGCGCACGTTGGCCAGGTCCTGCAGTTCCGGCACGCCGGCGATCAACTTGTCGACGCCCAGCTTGGCGGCCTGGTAGGTGGCGCTGTTGGCAGCGCTGGCGCCGGCGCCGGCGATGGTACCGCCGGTGGCGAGGATCACCACGTTGGCGAGCTTCTGTTGTTGCGCGGCTTCCTTGGCGCTGACCATGGTTGGCAGGACCAGCAGCAGGGCCAGGGCGCCCGGCGTGAAGGTCTTAAGAGCGGATTTCATCATTTCTGCTTCTCTCTTCCTGGGTGAGATGTTTGCTGTGTCGCACAGGGGCATAGGCAGATTTCGTACCAGCAACTACCGTTCGTCGTATTTCATCTTGAAACGCCCGGGTTGACCGCTTGCGCCATGAGATGACCATCTGGTCATCGTGCAGGGTTGGTTCGGATTACCGAACAAGGCGCAGGAAAGGTGTTCGGTTTTTCGGATAAATTGCGGATAATCCGGCCGGCGCATCATTGGCACCTTGCGCAATGGATTTGACAAAAACGGGCCGCGTTTCCATAGTTAGTCACCGCAAACGTTTGCGATCCGATAAAAACCACAAGATTCGGAGTCTTTTCCATGAAACTGCCATTTCCTGGCCGTCCGCTGGCCCTCGCCGTTTTCTCGTCGCTGATCTTCTCCCTGTCCACCGCTCACGCCGAGGAGGCGCCCAAGGTCGCCCTGGTGATGAAATCCCTCGCCAACGAGTTCTTCCGCACCATGGAAGACGGCGCCAAGGCGTACCAGAAAGACCATCCGAACGACTTCAGCCTGGTCGCCAACGGCATCAAGGACGAGACCGACACCGGCAACCAGATCCGCATCGTCGAACAGATGATCGCCACCGGCGCCAAGGCCCTGGTCATCGCCCCGGCCGACTCCAAGGCGCTGGTGCCGGTGATCAAGAAGGCCATGGACGCTGGCATCACCGTGGTCAATATCGACAATCGCCTCGACCCGGATGTGCTCAAGAGCAAGGGCATCAGTGTGCCATTCGTGGGGCCGGACAATCGCAAGGGCGCGCGCCTGGTCGGCGACTACCTGGTCCAGCAGAAGCTCAAGGCCGGTGACCAGGTCGGCATCATCGAAGGCGTGCCGACCACCACCAATGCCCAGCAGCGCACCGCCGGCTTCAAGGACGCCATGGAAGCCGCGCAGATGAAGATCGTCTCGGTGCAGTCGGGCAACTGGGAGATCGACAAAGGCAACGCCGTGGCCGCTTCGATGCTCAACGAGTACCCCGATTTGAAGGCGCTGCTGGCCGGCAACGACAGCATGGCCCTGGGCGCCGTCTCGGCCGTGCGCGCCGCCGGCAAGACCGGCCAGGTGCAGGTGGTCGGCTACGACAACATCAACGCCATCAAGCCGATGCTCAAGGACGGCCGTGTGCTCGCCACCCTCGACCAGGCGGCCAGCCAGCAGGCGGTGTTCGGCATCCAGGCGGCTCTGAAGATGCTCAAGGGCGAGCAGCCGGGCGTGGATGCCGACAATGTCATCCAGACCCCGGTCGAGCTGATTACCAAGTGAAGTGATATCGCGGGGGCGTGGGAGCGGGCTTGCCCCGCGAACACCGGCGAAGCCGGTGCCATCCATCGCGGTGCCTGCTTCGCGGGCAAGCCCGCTCCCACAGGGACGGTCGTTGAATCAAGAAGTCGTGGTTTTTCTAGGAGAACGATGGCCATGTCAGTACCGGCCAATGAAACCGTGCTAGCCGTCAGCGGCCTGGGCAAGACCTACGCCCAGCCCGTGCTCGGCGACGTCACCCTCGAGCTGCGCGGCGGCGAGGTGCTGGCCCTGACCGGCGAGAACGGCGCGGGCAAGTCGACCCTGTCCAAGCTGATCAGCGGCCTGGAGATCCCCACCACTGGGCAGATGCTCTATCGCGGCCAGCCCTACAGCCCCGGCAACCGTGCCGAGGCCGAGCGCCTCGGCGTGCGCATGGTGATGCAGGAGCTCAACCTGCTGCCCACCCTGACCGTGGCCGAGAACCTGTTCCTCGACAACCTGCCCAGCCGCTTCGGCTGGGTCAGTCAGAAGCGCCTGCGCCAATTGGCCAGCGCGGCCATGGCTCAGGTCGGCCTGGACGCCATCGACCCGGATACCCTGGTGGGCGAGCTGGGCATTGGCCACCAGCAGATGGTCGAGATTGCCCGCAACCTGATCGGCGACTGCCATGTGCTGATCTTCGACGAACCCACGGCCATGCTCACCGCCCGTGAAGTGGAGCTGCTGTTCACCCAGATCGAGCGCCTGCGCCAGCGTGGCGTGGCCATCGTCTATATCTCCCACCGCCTCGAAGAGCTGCAGCGCGTGGCCCAGCGCATCGCCGTGCTGCGCGACGGCAAGCTGGTGTGCGCCGAGCCGATCCAACGCTACAACAGCGAGCAACTGGTCAACCTGATGGTCGGCCGCGAGCTCGGCGAGCATATCGACCTCGGCCAGCGCAGCATTGGCGCGCCGCTGCTCAAGGTCGACAAGCTCTGCCGTGGCGACAAGGTGCGCGAAGTGTCGTTCGAGGTCAGGGCAGGGGAGATCTTCGGTATCTCCGGCCTGATCGGCGCCGGGCGCACCGAGCTGCTGCGCCTGATCTACGGCGCCGACCGCGCCGACAGCGGCCAGGTCGCCCTCGGCCAGCCGCCGGTGCCGGTGACCATCGATTCGCCCAAGGCCGCGGTCAAGGCCGGCATCGCCCTGATCACCGAGGACCGCAAGGGCGAAGGCCTGCTGCTGAGCCAGTCGATCAGCGCCAATATCGCCCTGGGCAACCTCGGCGCCGTGTCCCGCGCCGGGGTGCTCGATCGCGACGCCGAGCGCGCGCTGGCCGAACGCCAGATCGGCGCCATGCGCATCCGCAGCGCCAGCCCCGCCCAGGCCGTGGGCGAGCTGTCCGGCGGCAACCAGCAGAAGGTGGTGATCGGCCGCTGGCTGGAGCGCGACTGCCAGGTGCTGCTGTTCGACGAGCCGACCCGTGGCATCGACGTCGGCGCCAAGTTCGACATCTATGGCCTGCTCGCCGAGCTTGCCCGCCAGGGCAAGGCCATTGTCGTGGTGTCCAGCGACCTGCGCGAGCTGATGCTGATCTGCGACCGCATCGCCGTGCTCAGCGCCGGCCGCCTGATCGACACCTTCGACCGTGGTCATTGGACCCAGGACCAGCTGCTTGCCGCCGCCTTTGCCGGCTACCAGAAACGTGATGCCCTGCTGCACGACGCAGCCCCCAGGATGGACGCATGAAAACCACAACAAACACCTCGGGCGCCGCGCCCGTGCGCCGCAGCGGCACCTATTTCGGCCTGGGCACCTACCTGGGCCTGGCCGGCGCCTTGCTGGCGATGATCGTGCTGTTCTCGATGCTGAGCAGCCACTTCCTGTCCTATGCCACCTTCAGCACCCTGGCCAACCAGATCCCCGACCTCATGGTGCTGGCGGTGGGCATGACCTTCATCCTGATCATCGGCGGCATCGACCTGTCGGTGGGCTCGGTGCTGGCCCTGGCCGCCTCGACGGTCAGCGTGGCGATCCTCGGCTGGGGCTGGAGCGTGCTGCCCGCCGCGCTGCTGGGCATGGCCGTGGCGGCGCTGGCCGGCACTGTCACCGGCAGCATCACCGTGGCCTGGCGCATCCCCTCGTTCATCGTCTCGCTGGGTGTGCTGGAGATGGCCCGGGGCCTGGCCTACCAGTTCACCGACTCGCGTACCGCCTACATCGGCGACGCCTTCGCCTGGTTCTCCAACCCCATCGCCTTCGGTATCTCGCCGGCCTTCATCATCGCCTTGCTGGTGATCGTCGCCGCCCAGCTGGTGCTGACCCGCACCGTGTTCGGCCGTTACCTGATCGGCATCGGCACCAACGAAGAGGCCGTGCGCCTGGCCGGCATCGACCCGCGCCCATACAAGATCCTGGTGTTCGCCCTGATGGGCGTGCTCGCAGGCCTCGCCGCGCTGTTCCAGATCTCCCGTCTGGAAGCCGCCGACCCCAACGCCGGCTCCGGCCTCGAGCTGCAGGTGATCGCCGCCGTGGTGATCGGCGGCACCAGCCTGATGGGCGGTCGCGGCTCGGTCATCAGCACCTTCTTCGGCGTGCTGATCATCTCGGTGCTGGCCGCCGGCCTGGCCCAGATCGGCGCTTCGGAGCCGACCAAACGCATCATCACCGGGGCGGTCATCGTCATCGCCGTGGTCCTCGACACTTACCGCAGCCGGCGCGCGAACCGGCGGAACTGAAACCATGGCAACCATCAAAGACGTCGCGGCACTGGCGGGGATTTCCTACACCACCGTGTCCCATGTACTGAACAAAACCCGCCCGGTCAGCGAGCACGTGCGCCTGAAGGTCGAGGCGGCGATCGCCGAGCTCGACTACGTGCCCAGCGCCGTGGCGCGCTCGCTCAAGGCGCGCAGCACCGCCACCATCGGCCTGCTGGTGCCCAACAGCGTCAACCCGTACTTCGCCGAGCTGGCCCGGGGCATCGAGGATGCCTGCGAGCGCAACGGCTACTGCGTGATCCTGTGCAACTCCGACGACAACCCGCAGAAGCAGCGCAGCTACCTGCGGGTGCTGCTGGAAAAACGCATCGACGGGCTGATCGTCGCCTCGGTGGGCGAGGACCAGGACCTGCTCGACAGCCTCAGCGGCGTGCGCACGCCGATGGTCATCGTCGACCGTGCCCTGGACGGCGTCGAGGCCGATCTGGTGCGCATCGACCATGAGCAGGGCGCCTACCTGGCCACCCGCCACCTGCTGGAACTGGGGCACCGCGAGATCGCCACCATCGGCGGCCCGGTGGACACCGGTGTCAGCCAACTGCGCCTGGCCGGTTTCCGTCGGGCGATGGCCGAGGCCGGCGTGCGCGTCGCCCCTGGTCATGTGCTGCACAGCGACTTCACCAGCCCCGGCGGGCATGCCGCCGCGGCGCGCCTGCTCGACGGCGAGCGGCCCACGGCGATCTTCGCCGGCAACGACATGATCGGCTTCGGCGTGCTGCGCGCCGCCGCCGAACGCAATATCGACGTGCCCGGTGAGCTGTCGGTGATCGGCTTCGACGACATCGAGCTGAGTCGCTACGTGTACCCGGCGCTGACCACCGTCGGCCAGTCGATCCGCGAGCTGGGCGAGAGCGCCGCCGGCCTGTTGCTGTCGCGCATCGTCACGCCCCGGCGCGATGGCGCCGCCGAGCAGCGCATCGTCGCCCCGCGCATCGTTTTGCGTGAATCCACCGGGCCACGCCCGGACCTGTTCAACGATTACCGTTAAGGAATGCCCATGGATGCCAAGGTGGTAGTGGTCGGCAGCCTCAACATGGACCTGGTCGCTCGCGCTCAGCGCCTGCCCCGGGGCGGCGAGACCCTGGCCGGCGACAGTTTCTTCACCGCGCCCGGCGGCAAGGGCGCCAACCAGGCCGTGGCCGTGGCCCGGCTGGGCGCCAGCGTGGCGATGGTCGGCAATGTCGGTGACGACGCCTATGGCCAGCAGTTGCGCCAGGCCCTGCAAACCGAAGGCGTCGATTGCCAGAGCGTAAGTGTGTGCGAGGGCGTGTCCAGCGGCGTGGCGCTGATCGTGGTGGACGCCGCCAGCCAGAACGCCATCGTCGTCATTCCCGGCGGCAACGGCCTGCTCGGGCCCGAGTCGGTGAGCCGTTTCGACCACCTGTTGCAGGGGGCCGAGGTGATCATCTGCCAGCTCGAGGTACCCACCGCCACCGTGGCCTGGACCCTGGCCCGAGGCCGCGAGCTGGGCAAGACCGTGATCCTCAACCCGGCGCCGGCCAGCGGGCCACTGCCGGCGGAGTGGTACGCCTATATCGACTACCTGATCCCCAACGAGAGCGAGGCCGAGGCCCTGGCCGGCGTGCAGGTCGACGACCAGGACAGTGCGCGCCGGGCTGCCGAGCGTCTGCGTCAGTTGGGTGCGGGCAAGGTAATCGTCACCCTGGGCGCTGAGGGCGCATTGCTGGTCGATGCGGCCGGGGCTCGGCATTTTCCGGCGCCACGGGTGCAGCCGGTGGACACTACGGCGGCGGGCGACACCTTTGTCGGTGGTTTTGCCGCAGGCCTGGCGCGCGGTTTGTCGGAAGCCGAGTCAATCGGTTTCGGGCAGCGTGCCGCCGCGTTGTCGGTGACTCGCGTCGGCGCGCAGCCGTCGATTCCGTACCTGAAGGAATTGGCGCCATGAAGAAGACGCCGCTGTTGAATATTGCCCTGTCGCGGACCATCGCCGGGCTGGGCCATGGCGACATCCTGGTGATCGGCGATGCCGGTTTACCGGTGCCGTCGGGCGTGGAGCTGATCGACCTGGCGCTGACGCCGGGCATCCCGGATTTCGCCAGCGTGCTGCGCGTGGTGTTGAGCGAGATGCAGGTGGAGCGGCATGTGCTGGCCGAGGAAGTGTTCCAGGCTTTGCCGCCGGGGTTGGTCGAGGTCGAGCGGCTGCATGCCGGCGGCGAGCTGGGCCAGCGCCAGGTGCTGAGCCATGCCGAGTTCAAGACCCTGTGTCGCCAGGCCCGGGCCGTGGTGCGTACGGGGGAGTGCAAACCCTATAGCAATATTGCCCTGGTGGCTGGCGTTACCTTTTAGACCGAATGCGAGGGCTGCGCCCTCGATCGCGGCGCAAGGCCGCTCCTACAGGGGGGCAACCCGATTTCTGTAGGAGCGGCCTTGTGTCGCGAAAGGGCCGCAAAGCGGCCCCTCTTGAATCCATCCCCTAGCAACAAGGAGTGCTGAATGTCCTTCAAATCCCTGCTCCAAGGAGCCGTCCTCATGTCCGCGCTAGCCGCCACCACCGTCATGGCCGCCCCCCGCGACCTGATCATCGACACCGACCCCGGCGCCGACGACGTGGTGGCCCTGCTGCTGGCCATGGCTTCGCCCGAAGAGCTGAAGATCCGCGCCATCACCACCGTGGCCGGCAACGTGCGCCTGGAAAAGACCTCGCGCAACGCTCGCCTGGCCCGTGAATGGGCGGGCCGCGAAGAGATCCCGGTGTACGCCGGGGCAGGGCGGCCAATGGTGCGCACGCCGATCTACGCCGCCAACGTCCACGGCGAGGAAGGCCTGACCGGCGTTAAGGTCCATGAGCCGAAAAAGCCCCTGGCCAAGGGCAACGCCGTGCAGTACCTGATCGACACCCTGAGCGCCGCCGAACCCCACAGCATCACCGTGGCCATGCTCGGCCCGCAGACCAACCTGGCCCTGGCGCTGATCCAGAAGCCCGAGATCGTCAACGGCATCAAGGAAGTGGTGGTGATGGGCGGCGCCCACTTCAACGGCGGCAACATTACCCCGACCGCCGAGTTCAACCTGTTCGCCGACCCCCATGCCGCCGAAGTGGTGCTGGCCAGCGGCGTCAAGCTGACCTACCTGCCCCTGGACGTGACCCACAAGGTGCTCACCAGCGACGCCCGCCTCAAGCAACTGGCCGCAGTGAACAACCACGCCAGCAAGCTGGTGGTGGACATCCTCAACGCCTACATCAAGTTCGACATGGACAACTACGGCATGCCCGGCGGCCCGGTGCACGACGCCAGCGTGATCGCCTACCTGCTCAAGCCCGAGCTGTTCAAGGGCCGTCAGGTGCACATGGTGGTCGACAGTCGTGAAGGCCCGACCTTCGGCCAGACCATCGCCGACTGGTACGGCGTGCTCAAGCAGCCGGCCAACGTGATGTGGATCGAGGAGGGCGACGCCCAGGGCTTCTTCGACCTGCTCAGCGCCCGCCTGGCTCGATTGAAATAGTCTCGTGCGGCGCGTGGCGCTCGAGCACCTGCTCGATGAAGCTGCGCGCTGCTTCACCGCCGCGGTCGCGCACCAGCAGGTCGACGGCGATCAGCATCAGTTCCTCGGGCGTGCTCGGACTGTAGGCGCTCTGGCCCTCGTCCCACTTGACCTTGATATCGGCGTCGATGCTGTGGCTGCTCATGGGGCGGTTCTCGCTGGGCCTGGGTGATAGGTCGAATACCGCGTCCTGGCGTTCGAAGGGGAGGCGTTCCGCGCTCCGCTTCTTGCAGTAAATCATGCCTTTGCATGACGGGACCTGCGACTTAAGCATAAGGGGCGCGGTTGGCCGAACCGACGGTTCGGTGCAAAATCCGGTCACGATTGCCTTTCGCGTCACGTGGTCGAGTCAGGCAGAATCGTGCGGTTTTGCAACAAATGCCTGGAGGAATTGTCGCATCAGGCAGTTCCCGGATTTATTTAGGAGGATTCATGTTCCGTACCCGCGCTTCCCTGGCGACCTTGCTGGTGGCTTCCGTTCTGGCAGGTTGCAGCACAGGTGGCTCCTCGGGCGGCAGCAGTGCCCAGGCCACCCCGGCTGGCAACGACGGCCGCTGCGAAGCCAGTGGCGCCGACTTCACCATCGGCAAGCCGGCTTCGCCTGCGCTGCTGGAGCAGGCGCGCAAGGCCAGTGGTTCACAGATGGCGCGCATCCTCACGCCCCACGATGTGATCACCCTGGAATACCGCTCCGAGCGGTTGAACCTGAATGTCGATGACAAGGGTGTAGTCACCCGCGTCAACTGCGGCTGATCCAAGCTCGGAATTGGCCCCCTGTAGGAGCGGCCTTGTGTCGCGATAGGGGCGCGCAGCGGCCCCAAGTTCGTCGCCACAACACAGATCGCCGGGGCCGCTTTGCGGCCCTATCGCGACGCAAGGCCGCTCCTACAGAGGTGCAGCGTTGTCCTGAAAGCCAATAAAAAACCCGCCACAAGTGGCGGGTTTTTTTACAGCTATCCGAAAATTACTCCGGACGAACCTGTGCAGCCTGCATGCCCTTCTGGCCTTTCTCGGCAACGAAGGTTACAGCCTGGCCTTCTTTCAGGCTCTTGAAGCCGTCGGATTCGATGGCCTTGAAGTGTACGAACAGGTCGTCGCCGCCGCCTGCTGGGGTGATGAAGCCGTAGCCTTTTTCATCATTGAACCATTTGACGGTGCCGTTTTGGCGATTGGACATGAGGTGAATCTCCAGAAACATGATTTTTTTTTCGAGGTGCGATGCGCCGAGGCTGCAGTAGCACCGGCAACATCATAGTCCATTTCTGCACATCTAGCGCCTTTTACCTTCGCAGGATGTTGATCCAGCGCAAAAGATGCGTGCAATGGCCAGATAACCCTGTTTATTTCGGCTTGCAGGTGGCCTGTACCACCTGCTGGGCCTTCTGCATCAGCTTGGCGTCAACGCCGTCCTGGCTGTCGAGGTCTTCGATCTCCTTGTCGCTGAAATTCTTCTTGATGGCTTGGGCGCCACACTCGCAGTGCTTCTTCGCCGTTGCCGCGTCCACGCCCTGGCCGCTCGCCACCTGTTGGCACTGGGTCATGTAGTGCGCTTCCTTACCGGCGGGGAAATTGCCTGCATTGGCAGCCAGCGGCAGCAGCAGGGCGCTTGCGGCGCAGGCAGCCAGAAGGGACTGAAGTCGCATAACCGAACACTCCTTGGGTAAAGGTCTCATCAAGAGTAGGTTGCTTCAGAAAGTCTGATAGGAAATTTTCCGTACAAGTTCAGCCTGGTGTCGTAATTTCCAAATAATTCTGCGTTTCAGCGTAACCTGCGTGCTAGCATGCTCGGCTTGCAGCTCGCCACTTGTGGCTTGCAGCTTCTTTATTACCTTCCAGTCACTCTGGTTCGACCCTGGCAGGCCGAAAGGTCTCTGCCACTGTGAGGCAGGCTTTCCCGCGGGAAAGGCAGGGCGGATCTTGTACTGGCTCATCCCAACCCACGTGACCTTTGGTAGGGGTCACCACTAGGAGAGGAGGCGCCATGCCCGTTATTACTCTTCCCGATGGCAGTCAACGCACGTTCGACCAGCCGGTATCCGTAGCCGAAGTCGCCGCATCCATTGGTGCTGGCCTGGCCAAGGCCACCCTGGCCGGCAAGGTCGACGGCAAGCTCGTCGATGCCTGCGACAAGATCGACCACGACGCCACCCTGCAGATCATCACCCCCAAAGATGAAGAGGGACTGGAGATCATCCGTCACTCGTGCGCCCACCTGATCGGCCACGCGGTGAAGCAGCTGTACCCGACCGCCAAGATGGTGATCGGCCCGGTGATCGACGAAGGCTTCTATTACGACATCGCCTACGAGCGTCCCTTCACCCCGGACGACCTCGCCGCCATCGAAAAGCGCATGCAGCAGCTGATTGACACGGACTACGACGTCGTCAAGAAGATGACCCCGCGCGCCGAAGTCATCGACGTGTTCACCCAGCGTGGCGAAGACTACAAGCTGCGCCTGGTCGAGGACATGCCGGATGAACAGGCCATGGGCCTGTACTACCACGAAGAATACGTCGACATGTGCCGTGGCCCGCACGTGCCGAACACTCGTTTCCTCAAGGCATTCAAGCTGACCAAGCTGAGCGGCGCCTACTGGCGCGGCGATGCCAAGAACGAGCAGCTGCAACGCGTGTACGGCACCGCCTGGGCCGACAAGAAGCAGCTGGCCGCCTACATCCAGCGCATCGAAGAAGCCGAAAAACGCGACCACCGCAAGATCGGCAAGCAGCTCGACCTGTTCCACCTGCAGGAAGAAGCGCCGGGCATGGTGTTCTGGCACGCCAACGGCTGGACCGTGTACCAGGTACTTGAGCAGTACATGCGTCAGGTCCAGCGTGAAAACGGCTACCAGGAGATCAAGACTCCGCAGGTCGTCGACCGCATCCTCTGGGAGCGTTCCGGCCACTGGTCCAACTACGCCGAGAACATGTTCACCACTTCGTCGGAAAACCGCGACTACGCGGTAAAACCGATGAACTGCCCGTGCCACGTGCAGGTGTTCAACCAGGGCCTCAAATCGTACCGCGACCTGCCGCTGCGCCTGGCCGAGTTCGGTGCCTGCCACCGTAACGAGCCGTCCGGTGCCCTGCACGGCATCATGCGCGTGCGTGGCTTTGTACAAGACGACGCGCACATCTTCTGCACCGAAGACCAGGTGAAGAAAGAAGCCGCCGACTTCATCAAGCTGACCCTGGATGTGTACAAGGACTTCGGCTTCACCGACGTCGCCATGAAGCTCTCGACCCGTCCCGCCAAGCGCGTGGGTTCCGAAGAGCTGTGGGACCGCGCCGAAGGCGCGCTGGCCGACGCCCTGAACGAATCGGGCCTGGAGTGGGAATACCAGCCGGGCGAGGGCGCGTTCTACGGTCCGAAGATCGAGTTCACCCTGCGCGACTGCCTCGGCCGTAACTGGCAGTGCGGCACCCTGCAGTACGACCCGAACCTGCCGGAGCGCCTGGACGCCAGCTACATCGCCGAAGACAACAGCCGCGTGCGCCCGGTGATGCTGCACCGCGCCATCCTCGGCTCGTTCGAACGCTTCATCGGCATGCTCATCGAGCACTACGCCGGCGTGTTCCCGGCCTGGCTCGCGCCGACCCAAGCCGTGATCATGAACATCACCGACAAGCAGGCCGATTTCGCCCTAGAGGTGGAAAAAGCCCTGAATGGAAGCGGATTCCGTGCCAAGTCGGACTTGAGAAATGAGAAGATCGGCTTTAAAATCCGCGAGCATACGTTGCTGCGGGTCCCTTACCTTTTGGTTATAGGGGATCGCGAAGTCGAAACGCAAACCGTCGCTGTGCGCACCCGCGAAGGCGCTGACCTGGGCTCGATGCCCGTCGCGCAGTTCGCTGAGCTGCTGTCGCAAGCGGTTTCCCGGCGTGGTCGCCAAGAATCGGAGTAATGACTATTAAGCGTGAAATGAGAAACGATAAACGAACTGCACCGAAAGCCCCGATCAACGAGAATATCTCGGCACGCGAGGTTCGGTTAATTGGTGCTGACGGCGAGCAGATTGGCATCGTCTCGATTGATGAAGCGCTGCGTATCGCTGATGAAGCGAAGCTGGATCTGGTGGAAATCTCTGCAGACGCGCAACCGCCCGTCTGCAAGGTGATGGACTACGGCAAGCACCTCTTCGAGAAGAAGAAGCAGGCCAACGAAGCCAAGAAGAACCAGAAGCAGATCCAGATCAAAGAAATCAAGTTTCGTCCAGGGACGGAAGAAGGGGATTACCAGGTAAAACTACGCAACCTGGTACGTTTCCTTAGCGATGGGGACAAGGCCAAGATCTCTCTGAGATTCCGCGGCCGTGAGATGGCCCACCAGGAGCTGGGCATGGAGCTGTTGAAGCGGGTCGAAACCGACCTCGCCGAATACGGCACCGTTGAGCAGCATCCGAAGATGGAAGGACGCCAGCTTATGATGGTCATCGCCCCCAAAAAGAAGAAGTAATCTCCCGGGCACGGCAGGCCTGATGATTATTGTGTAATTTTTATTCGAATGCGGAGTTCCAACATGCCAAAGATGAAAACCAAGAGCGGTGCTGCGAAGCGCTTCCTGAAGACGGCTTCCGGCTTCAAGCACAAGCACGCTTTCAAGAGCCACATCCTGACCAAAATGTCGACCAAGCGTAAGCGTCAACTGCGCGGTGCCAGCCTGCTGCACCCGTCTGACGTGGCAAAAGTCGAGCGCATGCTGCGCGTTCGTTAATTCTGGTTAAGATAGAGGAAGTTACTCATGGCTCGTGTTAAGCGCGGCGTTATCGCTCGTAAGCGTCACAAAAAAATTCTGAAACTGGCTAAAGGTTACTACGGTGCACGTTCGCGCGTATTCCGTGTAGCCAAGCAAGCGGTCATCAAGGCAGGCCAATACGCCTACCGCGACCGTCGCCAGAAGAAGCGTCAGTTCCGCGCACTGTGGATCGCTCGTATCAACGCCGGTGCCCGCACCAACGGCCTGTCGTACAGCCGTCTGATTGCTGGCCTGAAAAAGGCGTCGATCGAAATCGACCGTAAGGTTCTGGCCGATCTGGCAGTGAACGAAAAAGCGGCGTTTGCTGCGATTGTCGAGAAGGCTAAAGCCGTACTGGCTTAAGTACCCACGACAATCATCCGGCGGCGCCTGCGCCGTCGGGTGTAAAACGTCATCGGATAGGGGAAGAGCCTTCAAAAGCTCTTCCCCTATTTTCGTATCTGGAGTCTGTACATGGAAAACCTGGACGCGCTGGTCGCCCAAGCCCTCGAGGCCGTGGAACGCGCTGAAGACATCACTGCCCTGGAACAGATCCGGGTTCAATTCCTCGGCAAGAAAGGCGAGCTGACCCAGGTGATGAAGACCCTGGGCAACCTGCCAGCCGAAGAGCGCCCCAAGGTTGGCGCGCTGATCAACGACGCCAAGGAACGCGTCACCGACGTGCTCAACGCACGCAAGGCCGGTTTTGAAGAGGCTGAGCTCAACGCTCGCCTGGCCGCCGAATGCATCGACGTGACCCTGCCAGGCCGTGGCCAGACCACCGGTGGGCTGCACCCGATCACCCGTACTCTCGAGCGCATCGAGCAGTTCTTCACCCACATCGGCTACGGCATTGCCGAAGGCCCTGAGGTCGAAGACGACTACCACAACTTCGAAGCGCTCAACATCCCCGGCCACCACCCGGCCCGGGCGATGCACGACACCTTCTATTTCAACGCCAACATGCTGCTGCGCACCCACACCTCGCCGGTACAGGTCCGCACCATGGAAAGCACCCAGCCGCCGATCCGCATCGTCTGCCCAGGCCGTGTGTACCGTTGCGACTCGGATATCACCCACTCGCCGATGTTCCACCAGGTCGAAGGCCTGCTGATCGACCGCGGCATCAACTTCGCCGACCTCAAGGGCACCATCGAAGAGTTCCTGCGGGTGTTCTTCGAGAAAGAACTGGCCGTGCGCTTCCGCCCGTCGTTCTTCCCCTTCACCGAGCCGTCCGCCGAAGTCGACATCCAGTGCGTGATGTGTTCCGGCAAGGGCTGCCGCGTCTGCAAGCAAACCGGCTGGCTGGAAGTGATGGGTTGCGGCATGGTCCACCCGAACGTGCTGCGCATGTCCGGCATCGACCCGGAAGAGTTCCAGGGCTTCGCCTTCGGCATGGGCGCCGAGCGCCTGGCCATGCTGCGCTATGGCGTCAACGATTTGCGTCTGTTCTTCGACAACGACCTGCGCTTCCTCGCGCAATTCCGCTAGGTCAATGCCCGACGCACTTTCTAGGAGAACAGCATGAAATTCAGTGAACAGTGGCTGCGCGGTTGGGTAAACCCGCAAGTCTCCCGTGACGAACTGGTCGCCCGCCTGTCCATGGCCGGCCTCGAAGTCGACAGCGTGACCCCCGCTGCCGGCCAGTTCAGCGGCATCGTGGTGGGCGAGATCCTCACCACCGAACAACACCCGGACGCCGACAAACTGCGCGTATGTCAGGTGAGCAACGGCGCAGAGACCTTCCAGGTGGTCTGCGGCGCCCCGAATGCCCGCCCAGGCATCAAGATCCCGTTCGCCATGATCGGCGCCGAACTGCCGGGCGACTTCAAGATCAAGAAAGCCAAGCTGCGCGGCGTCGAGTCGTTCGGCATGCTCTGCTCGGCTTCCGAGCTGCAGATCAGCGAAGAGAACGACGGCCTGCTGGAACTGGCGGCTGACGCCCCGGTTGGCGAAGACATTCGCAAGTACCTGAACCTGGACGACGCCAGCATCGAGATCGGCCTGACCCCGAACCGCGGCGACTGCCTGTCCCTGGCCGGCCTGGCCCGTGACGTCAGCGCCCTGTACGACGTGCCGGTCACCCGCCCGGTCGTGCCAGCGGTACCGGCTGCCCACGACGAAGTGCGCCCGGTCGAAGTCAGCGCCCCGGCCGCCTGCCCACGCTACCTGGGCCGCGTGATCCGCAACGTCGACCTGAGCAAGCCGACCCCGCTGTGGATGGTCGAGCGCCTGCGCCGCAGCGACGTGCGCAGCATCGACGCCGCCGTCGACATCACCAACTACGTGATGCTCGAACTCGGCCAGCCGATGCACGCCTTCGACCTCGCCGAAATCAACGGCGGCATCCGCGTACGCATGGCCGAGGAGGGCGAGAAGCTCGTCCTGCTGGACGGCCAGGAAGTCGCCCTGCGCGCCGACACCCTGGTAATCGCCGACCACACCCGCGCCCTGGCCATTGCCGGCGTGATGGGTGGCGAGCACAGCGGCGTCAACACCGAGAAGACCCGCGACCTGTTCCTCGAGAGCGCCTTCTTCGAGCCGATCTCCGTCGCTGGCAAGGCCCGTTCCTACGGCCTGCACACCGACGCCTCGCACCGCTACGAGCGCGGCGTGGACTCGCAACTGGCCCGTGAAGCCATGGAGCGCGCCACCGCCCTGGTACTGGAGATCGTCGGCGGCGAAGCAGGCCCCGTAGTCGAGACCGTGAGCGAACAGCACCTGCCGAACATCGCGCCGATCACCCTGCGCGCCGAACGCATCACCCAGATGCTCGGCATGCAGATGGACGCCGCCCAGGTCGAGCAGCTGCTCAACGCCCTGGAGCTGAAAACCAGCGCAAGCGGAGCGGGGGAGTGGACTGTCACCGTCCCAAGCCACCGCTTCGACGTCAGCCTGGAAGTCGACCTGATCGAAGAGCTGGCCCGCCTGTACGGCTACAACAACCTGCCGGTCCGCTACCCGCAGGCCCGCCTGGCCCCGCAAGCCCGCCCGGAAACTCGCGGCGAGCTGCCGAACCTGCGTCGCCTGCTGGTCGCCCGCGGCTACCAGGAAGCCATCACCTACAGCTTCATCGACCCGAAACTGTTCGAGCTGTTCACCCCGGGCGTCGAGCCGCTGCTGCTGGCCAACCCCATCTCCAGCGACATGGCCGCCATGCGCGCCTCGCTGTGGCCGGGCCTGGTCAAGGCGATGCAGCACAACCTCAACCGCCAGCAAGACCGCGTGCGCCTGTTCGAAAGCGGCCTGCGCTTCGTCGGCCAGCTCGGTGACCTCAAGCAGCAGCCGATGATTGCCGGCGTCGTCACCGGCAGCCGCCAGCCAGAAGGCTGGGCCAACGGTCGCGACGGCATCGACTTCTTCGACGTCAAAGCCGATGTGGAAGCCCTGCTGGGCTACTCGGGCGCCCTGAGCGACTTCAGCTTCGTCGCCGGCAAGCACCCAGCCCTGCACCCAGGCCAGACCGCCCGCATTGAGCGCGACGGCAAGGAAGTCGGCTACCTCGGCGCCATCCACCCGGAGCTGGCCAAGACCCTCGGCCTCGACCGCCCGGTGTTCGTCTTCGAGCTGGTGCTCGGTGACGTAGTGGAAGGCCGCCTGCCGAAGTTCAGCGAGCTGTCCAAGTTCCCGGAAACCCGTCGTGACCTGGCCTTGATCGCAGGTCGTGATGTAGCTTCGAGCTCGGTGCTTGAAGTAATTCGTGACAATGCAGGCGAATGGCTCACAGACCTCAGGCTGTTTGACGTCTACCAGGGTAAAGGCATTGATCCTGATAGAAAAAGCCTGGCCGTCGGCTTGACCTGGCAACATCCATCGCGCACTCTTAACGACGATGAGGTGAATGAAACCCTGCAAACCGTCCTCACCTCGCTTGAACAAAGGTTGAACACCACGTTAAGGAAATAACGGCATGGGTGCTCTGACGAAAGCTGAGATGGCCGAAAGGCTGTACGAGGAGCTGGGGCTTAACAAGCGTGAGGCCAAGGAGCTGGTCGAGCTGTTTTTTGAAGAAATTCGGCACGCGCTTGAAGACAACGAGCAGGTCAAGTTGTCCGGTTTCGGCAACTTCGACCTTCGCGACAAACGCCAGCGGCCGGGCCGCAACCCTAAAACAGGGGAAGAGATCCCGATCACCGCGCGCCGCGTCGTCACCTTTCGTCCAGGGCAGAAGCTGAAAGCCCGGGTAGAGGCCTATGCTGGAACCAAGCCATAACGACGAGCTGCCCCCCATCCCGGGCAAACGCTACTTCACCATCGGTGAAGTCAGCGAGCTCTGTGCGGTAAAACCGCACGTGCTGCGCTACTGGGAGCAGGAATTTCCGCAGCTCAACCCGGTGAAGCGCCGTGGCAATCGGCGGTATTATCAGCGCCAGGACGTGCTGATGATCCGCCAGATTCGCGCTTTGCTGTATGACCAGGGCTTTACCATTGGCGGGGCGCGGTTACGGCTTTCCAGTGATGAGGTCAAGGATGAGTCCAGCCAGTACAAGCAGCTGATTCGGCAGATGATTGCGGAGTTGGAGGATGTGTTGGTGGTGCTGAAGAAGTGACCTGGTTGGCGACGAGTGGATTTTTTTGAAAAAAAGCTTCCATTATTCAAAAGGTTAGGTTAAATTCTTCAACGTTCTCAGCGGTATCGAGAATGATGTCGGGGCGTAGCGCAGCCCGGTAGCGCACTTGCATGGGGTGCAAGGGGTCGAGTGTTCGAATCACTCCGTCCCGACCAAAAATCCCTAAAAAATCCAGTCGCTTAGCGGTGACTGGATTTTTTTATGCCTTCAATTTTTGCCGCTGATAGAAATTTACCCCACTTTTTGCGCCACTGAGATGTTGATTAGATTTCGTGGGCTGCTTAGTACATCGAAATCTGTGACTGAGGGTTGTTCAGAGCCGTTTTACCTCTATGGGTTGATGGTCAGATGCTCGCATCCAACTGAATTGCAAATGGTAGATCTCGGATGGCCGCTTTCGACCCAAAGCTGCCCTCCGGGAAGGGCAGATAACGGCCAGAAGCGGTCTGTTGTCGGTGTCTGCCTTCTGAGGGGGAAGGGTTAGACTTAGGAAGCACCAACGCTCCAGTCGTGCCCGACTTTTGGGACTAACATCGCCCCCGAAGAACATCCAATATGATGTGTGAAGAAAGAGTGCAGGGCTGTGTCATCGGTTTGCC
>NZ_JAOCDM010000040.1 GCF_029840925.1 Pseudomonas sp. GD03858 | reverse complement strand
CCAAAATGCATTGCGCAATTAAGCTACAATCCCGCCCTTGTCGTTCAGCACTGCTACAGGATCCTCCATGCCGGTCTCCTTCGTTCACCTTCGCGTGCACTCCGAATTCTCCCTGGTCGACGGCCTGGTGCGGATCAAGCCGCTGGCCAAGGCCCTGGCCGGGATGAACATGCCGGCGGTGGCGATCACCGACCAGAGCAACATGTGCTCGCTGGTGAAGTTCTACAAGACCGCCATGGGCGCCGGCATCAAGCCGATCTGCGGCGCCGATCTGTGGCTGGCCGGGGCCGATCCCGAGGCGCCGCTGTCGCGTATCTGCTTCCTGGCCATGAATCCCAAGGGTTATCGCAACCTCACCGAGCTGATTTCCCGTGGCTGGACCGACGGCCAGCGCAATGGCCTGGTCATCATCCAGCGCGACTGGATCGCCCCGGCCAGCGAGGGGCTGATCGCCCTGTCCGCAGGCAAAGAAGGCGATATCGGCGCGGCCCTGATGGCCGGACGCCAGGACGAGGCCGAGGCCCTGCTTGGGGACTGGATGGGCATGTTCCCGGATCGTTTCTACGTCGAACTGCAGCGCACCAACCGCGCCGGTGACGAAGAATACGTGCACGCCGCCGTGGCCCTGGCCGACAAGCTTGGCGCGCCGTTGGTGGCGACCAACGACGTGCGCTTCATCAAGCAGTCGGATTTCGACGCCCACGAAACCCGTGTGTGCATTGGCGAAGGCTGGACCCTCGATGACCCGCGCCGCCCGCGCGGCTACAGCGACCAGCAGTACCTCAAGTCGGCCGAAGAGATGGCCGAGCTGTTCAGCGACCTGCCCGACGCCATCGCCAACACCGTGGAGATCGCCAAGCGCTGCAACATCACCGTGCAGCTGGGCAAGTACTTCCTTCCCGATTTCCCCACGCCCAACGGCATGGGCATCGACGACTACCTGCGCCACGTCTCCCACGAAGGCCTGGAGGAGCGCCTGGCGGTGCTCTGGCCGAAAGAGACCACGCCCAATTACGAAGAGAAGCGCCAGGTCTACCTGGATCGCCTGAAGTTCGAGCTGGACATCATCATCCAGATGGGCTTCCCCGGCTACTTCCTCATCGTTATGGACTTCATCAAGTGGGCCAAGAACAACGACGTGCCGGTCGGCCCTGGCCGGGGCTCGGGTGCCGGTTCGTTGGTGGCCTACGTGCTGAAGATCACCGACCTCGATCCGCTGGCCTACGACCTGCTGTTCGAGCGCTTCCTCAACCCTGAACGTATTTCCATGCCCGACTTCGACGTCGACTTCTGCATGGATGGCCGCGACCGGGTGATCGACTACGTGGCCGAGGCCTACGGGCGCAACGCGGTGAGCCAGATCATCACCTTCGGCACCATGGCCGCCAAGGCGGTGGTGCGCGACGTGGCGCGGGTACAGGGCAAGTCCTATGGCCTGGCTGATCGCCTGTCGAAGATGATCCCGTTCGAAGTCGGCATGACCCTGGAGAAGGCCTACGAGCAGGAAGAGATCCTGCGCGACTTCCTCAAGAGTGACGAGGACGGCCGCGAGATCTGGGACATGGCCCTCAAGCTCGAAGGTGTCACTCGTGGTACCGGCAAGCACGCCGGTGGCGTGGTGATCGCGCCGACCAAGCTCACCGATTTTTCGCCGATCGCCTGTGACGAAGAGGGCGGCGGCCTGGTGACCCAGTTCGACAAGGATGACGTCGAGGCCGCGGGCCTGGTGAAGTTCGACTTCCTCGGCCTGCGTACGCTGACCATCATCAAGTGGGCGATGGAGATCATCAACCGCGAGCAGGCCAAGAAGAACCTGCCCGACGTCAACATCGACTTCATCCCGCTGGACGACCGCAAGACCTACGAGCTGCTGCAGAAAGCCGAGACCACGGCGGTGTTCCAGCTCGAATCCCGTGGCATGAAGGAGCTGATCAAGAAGCTCAAGCCCGACTGCCTGGAAGACCTCATCGCACTGGTGGCGCTGTTCCGTCCCGGCCCGCTGCAATCGGGCATGGTGGACGACTTCATCAACCGCAAGCACGGTCGCGCGGAGCTTGCCTACCCGCACTCCGACTACCAGTACGAAGGCCTCAAGCCGGTACTCGCGCCGACCTACGGCATCATCCTGTACCAGGAACAGGTGATGCAGATCGCCCAGGTGATGGCCGGCTACACCCTCGGTGGCGCCGACATGCTGCGGCGGGCCATGGGCAAGAAAAAGCCCGAGGAAATGGCCAAGCAGCGCGGTGGCTTCATCGAAGGTTGCGTGGCCAACAACATCGATGCGGACCTGGCCGGTAACATCTTCGACCTGGTAGAGAAATTCGCCGGCTACGGCTTCAACAAATCCCACTCCGCCGCCTACGGCCTGGTGTCGTACCAGACTGCCTGGCTGAAGACTCACTATCCGGCGCCGTTCATGGCCGCGGTGCTGTCGGCGGATATGCACAACACCGACAAGGTGGTGGTGCTGGTCGAGGAAGTGCGCAGCATGAAGCTGCGCCTCGATGCGCCGGACGTGAACTTCTCCGACTTCAAGTTCACCGTCAACAACGATGGCCGCATCGTCTATGGCCTGGGCGCGATCAAGGGCGTCGGCGAGGGGCCGGTCGAGGCGATCGTCGAGGCACGGGCCGAGGGCGGTCCGTTCAAGGACCTGTTCGACTTCTGCGAGCGCATCGACCTCAAGCGTGTCAACAAGCGCACCCTTGACGCGCTGATCCGCAGTGGTGCGCTGGACCGCCTGGGACCGCATTTCCATGACGAGATCAAGGCCTACCAGGCCAACATCGACATCAACCGTGCGACCTTGCTGTCGGCGCTGGGCGAGGCGGTCAAGGCTGCCGAGCAGGCCGCCCATACCGCGGACAGTGGCCATGTCGACCTGTTCGGCGGCATGTTCGACGAGGCGGATGTCGACGTCTACGCCAACCATCGCAAGGTACGCGAGCTGACGCTCAAAGAGCGCCTCAAGGGCGAAAAGGACACCCTTGGCCTGTACCTGACCGGTCACCCGATCGACGAGTACGAGACCGAGATCCGCCGCTTCGCCCGCCAGCGTATCGTCGACCTCAAGCCGGCGCGCGACACCCAGACCATCGCCGGCATGATCATTGCCCTGCGGGTGATGAAGAACAAGAAGGGTGACAAGATGGGCTTCGTCACCCTGGATGACCGGTCCGGGCGCATCGAGGCCTCGCTGTTCGCCGACGCCTTCATGGGGGCCCAGGCCCTGTTGCAGACCGACGCCATGGTGGTGGTGGAGGGGGAGGTGAGCAACGATGACTTCTCCGGCGGCCTGCGCCTGCGGGTCAAGACCGTGATGACCATGGAGGACGCCCGGACCAAGCTGGCCGAGAGCCTACGCCTGAAGCTCAGCCACGAGGCACTCAAGGGTGACCGCCTCAGCTGGCTGGGTGAGCTGATCAACCGCCATCGCGGCGGCTGCCCGATCACACTGGAGTACACCGGCAGCGACGCCAAGGCCATGCTGCAGTTCGGCGACCAGTGGTCGATCGACCCGGCCGATGGCCTGATTCAGGCACTGCGTGACCAGTTCGGGCGTGAGAACGTCTTCCTGCAATACCGTTGAAACGACGAATTTTAATCTCGACCTTTATGCGCCTGATCCCTTAAGGTAGGGCGCCAAACGGATCCACCGGCCGGCCGCCTGGCCGTAGACCCAAGACGGAAGCCTATGAACCCGAATTTCCTCGATTTCGAACAGCCGATTGCCGACCTGCAAGCCAAGATCGAAGAGCTGCGCCTGGTGGGCAACGACAACTCGCTGAACATCAGCGATGAAATTGCCCGTCTGCAGGACAAGAGCAGCACCCTGACCGAGAGCATCTTCGGCAACCTGACCAGCTGGCAGATCGCCCGTCTGGCCCGTCACCCGCGTCGCCCGTATACCCTCGACTACATCGACCACATCTTCACCGAGTTCGAAGAGCTGCATGGCGATCGTCACTTCGCCGATGACGCCGCCATCGTCGGTGGCACCGCGCGCCTGAACGACAAGCCAGTGATGGTCATCGGTCACCAGAAGGGTCGCGAAGTGCGCGAGAAGGTGCGCCGCAACTTCGGCATGCCGCGTCCTGAAGGCTACCGCAAGGCCTGCCGTCTGATGGAGATGGCCGAGCGCTTCAAGATGCCGATCCTGACCTTCATCGACACCCCGGGCGCTTACCCAGGCATCGACGCCGAGGAGCGCAACCAGAGCGAGGCCATCGCCTGGAACCTGCGCGTGATGGCGCGGCTGAAGACGCCGATCATCGCCACCGTGATCGGTGAGGGTGGTTCCGGCGGCGCCCTGGCCATCGGCGTGTGCGACCAGCTGAACATGCTGCAGTATTCCACCTACTCGGTGATTTCGCCGGAAGGCTGCGCCTCGATCCTGTGGAAGACCGCCGACCGCGCGGCCGATGCCGCCGAGGCCATGGGTGTCACCGCCGAGCGCCTGAAGAGCCTGAACATCGTCGACAAGGTCATCCCGGAGCCGCTGGGCGGCGCCCACCGTGATCCGGCGCAAATGGCCGCGAGCGTTCGCGCCGACCTGATCGAACAGCTGGACATGCTCGGCAAGCTCGACAACGACGCGCTACTCAAGCGCCGTTACGATCGCCTGATGAGCTACGGCCTCTGATGGATTCCGGGGGCCGCTTCGCGGCCCTTTCGCGACACAAGGCCGCTCCTACAGGATTGCGCAGTATTCGAAACTGGCGCCATCCTGTAGGAGCGGCCTTGTGTCGCGAAAGGGGCACAAAGCGCCCCCGGCGATCTCAAGCCCTGTGAGGCACTGATGCTCAACCTCACCCCCTGGCTCAACGCCCCCGCCTGGTACGTCGCCTTCTCCGGCGGCCTGGACTCCACCGTCCTCCTGCACCAGCTCGCCGACTACATCCGCAACCACCCCGCGCCCCCTCTGCGCGCCATCCATGTCCATCACGGCCTGCAAGCCGCCGCCGATGCTTGGCCCGACCACTGCCGAGCGGTATGCGCTGCCCTGGGTGTCGAACTCGATGTGGTCCCTGTCCAGGTCGCCCCCGGCGCCAGCCTCGAACAGGCGGCCCGCAATGCCCGCTACGGCGCCTTCGAAACACGGCTGGGCGCAGGCGAGGTGCTGTTCACCGGCCAGCACCGCAACGATCAGGCCGAAACCCTGCTATTGCGCCTGCTGCGCGGCGCCGGCCTGCGTGGACTGGCCGCCATGGCGCAACAGCGGCCGCTGGGCCAGGGCAACCTGGTGCGGCCGCTGCTGGGGTTGTCGCGCCAGCAGTTGCAGGCCTACGCCGACAGACACGGGCTGGTATGGGTCGACGACCCTTCCAACAGCGACACCACCTTCGCCCGCAACTTCCTGCGCGCAGAGGTCTTGCAAATGCTGCGCCAGCGCTGGCCCCAGGCCGAAGCCAATCTGGCGCGCAGCGCCGAACACCTGGGCGAGGCGCTGGGGCTGCTGGACGAACTGGCCGCCAGCGACCTGGCACACGCCTGCGACAACGCGCCGCTGCCTTGGTCGGGATTGGACTCTCTGAGCCTTGCGGCACTCATCGCGCTGTCGCCGGCGCGCCAGCGCAACGCCCTGCGGTTCTGGCTAGGCCAGCGTACGCGCCTGCCAGATAGCCGCCACTGGGCCGGCTGGAGCGATCTGCGCGACGCGACGGCCGATGCCTGCCCGGTCTGGCGCCTGACCGATGGCGAGCTGCACCGCAGCCACGGGCGTATCTGGTGGCTGAGTGGCGATTGGCTGGGCGCGGTGGCGGGCGAGCACCCCTGGCTCGACAGCGCGCAACCGTTGCGCCTGCCGGGCAATGGCAGTGTCCGTCTGGCGTCTGGTCTTGCGGGTAACGACCTGCATATCCGTTACCGCCAGGGCGGCGAGATCATGCAACTGCCCGGTCGCGGTCGGCGCGATCTCAAGCGCCTGCTCAACGAGCTGCAGGTCCCGCACTTCGTGCGCCCGCGCCTGCCGCTGCTGTATCACGGCGAGCAATTGCTGGCGGTGGCCAACCTGCCCGAGCTGGCGCAGGCGGATTGCCAGTTGCACTGGCAGCCGCCGACGAGCGTGCAAGGTTTGAGCTGAAGGGTACATTCGGGTAGACTACCCTCCCTTCTTGATACAGCTTCTGTGGGTTGCGCAAAAACACAGGAGTTGCCGATTACCAAGCAGTTTTTTGCTGGGCTGATTTCTTAAAATGACGAGCGAGCTCCATGCCGGGGATACCCCTGGTCTGTACAGACGCGGCAGTTTTTCGAGATGCACTGTGATTGACGCAGGTGATCGGGGGCTTCGGCCTTCCTTCGCTTTCTCCGGCGGCCCATGCCGCCTTAACGCAGACTTCTAGGGTTTTTCATGACGCGCTACATATTCGTCACGGGCGGTGTTGTTTCTTCATTGGGGAAAGGCATTGCCTCGGCTTCCCTGGCGGCCATCCTGGAAGCGCGGGGGCTCAAGGTCACCATGCTCAAGCTGGACCCGTACATCAACGTCGACCCGGGCACCATGAGCCCGTTCCAGCACGGTGAAGTGTTCGTCACCCACGACGGCGCCGAGACCGACCTCGACCTGGGCCACTACGAGCGGTTCATCCGCACCACGATGACCCAGAACAACAACTTCACCACCGGCCGCATCTACGAGCACGTGCTGCGTAAAGAACGCCGTGGTGACTACCTGGGCGCGACCATCCAGGTCATCCCGCACATCACCGACGAGATCAAGCGCCGCATCATCAAGGGCGCCGGCGATGCCGACGTCGCGCTGGTCGAGATCGGCGGCACCGTGGGCGACATCGAATCGCAGCCGTTCCTCGAGGCGATCCGCCAGCTGCGCGTCGAAGTGGGCTCCAAGCGCGCCATGCTGATGCACCTGACCCTGGTCCCGTACATCGCCACCGCCGGCGAGACCAAGACCAAGCCGACCCAGCACTCGGTCAAGGAGCTGCGCTCCATCGGCCTGCAGCCGGACGTGCTGATCTGCCGCTCCGACCACCCGGTCGACGCTTCGTCGCGTCGCAAGATCGCGCTGTTCACCAACGTCGAAGAGCGTGCGGTGATCTCGCTGGAAGACGTCGACACCATCTACAAGATTCCTGGCGTGCTGCACGCCCAGGGCCTGGACGACTTCGTCGTCGAGCGCTTCGGCCTGCAGTGCAACAGCGCCGACCTGTCCGAGTGGGACAAGGTCGTCGACGCCAAGCTCAACCCTGAGCAGGAAGTGACCATCGCCATGGTCGGCAAGTACATGGAGCTGCTGGACGCGTACAAGTCGCTGATCGAAGCGATGAGCCACGCCGGCATCACCAACCGTACCAAGGTCAACCTGCGCTACATCGACTCCGAAGACATCGAGAACCAGGGCACCAGCCTGCTCGAAGGCGCCGATGCCATCCTGGTCCCGGGCGGTTTCGGCCTGCGCGGCGTGGAAGGCAAGATCACCGCCGTGCAGTACGCCCGTGAGAACAAGGTCCCGTACCTGGGCATCTGCCTGGGCATGCAGGTGGCCGTGATCGAGTTCGCCCGTAACGTGATGGGCTGGACAGACGCCAACTCCACCGAGTTCGACCGCAACAGCGGCCACCCGGTTGTCGGCCTGATCACCGAGTGGTCCGATGCCACCGGCGCGGTCGAGACCCGTACCGAAGCCTCCGACCTGGGCGGCACCATGCGCCTGGGCGCGCAGGACTGCCAACTGATCGCCGGCTCCAAGGTTCACGACTGCTACGGCAAGGATGTGATCACCGAGCGTCACCGTCACCGCTACGAAGTCAACAACGTCCTGCTGCCGCAGCTGGTCGATGCCGGCCTGGTGGTTTCCGGTCGTTCCGAGGATGGTGCGCTGGTCGAAGTGGTCGAGTCCAAGGATCACCCGTGGTTCGTCGCCTGCCAGTTCCACCCGGAATTCACCTCGACCCCGCGTGACGGCCACCCGCTGTTCAGCGGCTTCGTCAAGGCGGCCCTGGCACAGAAGAACAAGGCCTGATCCATGACTCAGAAGATCATTCGCGTCGGTAACATCGAGATCGCCAACGACAAGCCGTTCGTCCTGTTCGGCGGCATGAACGTCCTGGAGTCCCGTGACCTGGCCCTGAAGGTCTGCGAGGAGTACGTGCGGGTGACCGAGAAGCTCGGCATCCCGTACGTGTTCAAGGCCAGCTTCGACAAGGCCAACCGTTCGTCGGTCAACTCGTACCGCGGCCCCGGCATGGAAGAAGGCCTGAAGATCTTCGAGGAGATCAAGCAGACCTTCAACGTGCCGGTGATCACCGACGTGCACGAGCCCTACCAGTGCGAGCCGGTGGCCAAGGTGTGCGACATCATCCAGCTGCCGGCCTTCCTGTCGCGCCAGACCGACCTGGTCGTGGCGATGGCCAAGACCGGTGCCGTGATCAACATCAAGAAGGCGCAGTTCCTGGCGCCCCACGAGATGAAGCACATCCTCGCCAAGTGCGTCGAGGCCGGCAACGACCAGCTCATCCTCTGTGAGCGCGGTTCGAGCTTCGGCTACAACAACCTGGTCGTGGACATGCTCGGCTTCGGCATCATGAAGCAGTTCGAGTACCCGGTGTTCTTCGACGTGACCCACTCGCTGCAGACCCCGGGTGGTCGCGCCGACTCCGCTGGCGGGCGCCGCGCCCAGGTCACCGACCTGGCCAAGGCCGGCATGAGCCAGGGCCTGGCGGGCCTGTTCCTCGAGGCCCACCCGGACCCGGACAACGCCAAGTGCGACGGTCCGTGCGCCCTGCGCCTGGACAAGCTGGAGCCGTTCCTGGCCCAGCTCAAGCAACTGGACGACCTGGTGAAAAGTTTTCCGACGGTAGAAACCGCGTAAAGCTCGTTTCTCGGGTAAAGTACCGCCCGTTCCACCCCTGACCTGTCGGTCAGGGGCTCCCTTCGCCAGGCCTGCCCGTGCCATGTCGCCTGGTGAACGGCAAGAATTCCCAAAAGCTGCGTTGTTTTCGTCAATTCTGGAGTGCTTACAACAATGGCAAAGATCGTCGACATCAAAGGTCGTGAAGTTCTCGATTCGCGTGGCAACCCCACCGTGGAAGCCGATGTCCTGCTCGACAACGGCATCATCGGCAGCGCCTGCGCGCCGTCGGGTGCTTCCACTGGCTCGCGCGAAGCGCTGGAGCTGCGTGATGGCGACAAGAGCCGTTACCTGGGCAAGGGCGTGCTGAAGGCCGTCGCCAACATCAACGGCCCGATCCGCGACCTGCTGCTGGGCAAGGACCCGGCCGACCAGAAGGCCCTGGACCGTGCCATGATCGAGCTGGACGGTACCGAGAACAAGGCCAAGCTGGGCGCCAACGCCATCCTGGCCGTGTCCCTGGCCGCCGCCAAGGCCGCTGCCCAGGACCAGGACCTGCCGCTGTACGCGCACATCGCCAACCTCAACGGCACTCCGGGCCAGTACTCCATGCCGGTGCCGATGATGAACATCATCAACGGCGGCGAGCACGCCGACAACAACGTCGACATCCAGGAGTTCATGGTGCAGCCGGTTGGCGCCAAGACCTTCTCCGACGGCCTGCGCATGGGCACCGAGATCTTCCACCACCTCAAGGCCGTGCTGAAGGCCCGTGGCCTGAACACCGCCGTCGGTGACGAAGGTGGCTTCGCCCCGAACCTGGCTTCCAACGAAGACGCCCTGGCAGCCATTGCCGAAGCCGTCGAGAAGGCCGGCTACAAGCTGGGCACCGACGTGACCCTGGCCCTGGACTGCGCGGCGTCCGAATTCTACGAAGACGGCAAGTACAACCTGTCTGGTGAAGGCAAGTCGTTCGACGCCGAAGGTTTCGCCGATTACCTCAAGGGCCTGACCGAGCGCTTCCCGATCATCTCGATCGAAGACGGCCTGGACGAGTCCGACTGGGCCGGCTGGAAGATCCTGACCGACAAGATCGGCGCCAAGGTGCAACTGGTCGGCGACGACCTGTTCGTGACCAACACCAAGATCCTCAAGGAAGGCATCGAGAAGGGCATCGGCAACTCGATCCTGATCAAGTTCAACCAGATCGGCTCGCTGACCGAGACCCTGGAAGCCATCCAGATGGCCAAGGCCGCCGGCTACACCGCGGTGATCTCGCACCGTTCCGGTGAAACCGAAGACTCGACCATCGCCCACCTGGCCGTGGGTACCGCCGCCGGCCAGATCAAGACCGGTTCGCTGTGCCGTTCCGACCGCGTCAGCAAGTACAACCAACTGCTGCGCATCGAAGAGCAGCTGGGCGCCAAGGCCGTATATCGCGGTCGTGCCGAGTTTCGCGGCTGAGCAAGAGATGGTAAAAAGGCAGCAGCCGGGGCCAGCTGAACGTTCGTACTGATCGTTCGGTTGTCTCCACGGGTTTCTGTCGACGAAGCCTGGCCTCGGCCAGGCTTCGTGCTATCGGAAGCTCGCCGCGGCGGCCTTTTTTACCCTGGATATCTTCATGCGCAGTCCCTATTGGTTGTTCCTCGTTCTGCTCCTGCTGCTCGGCGGCCTGCAATATCGCCTTTGGGTAGGTAATGGCAGCCTGGCGCAAGTGACCGAACTCAAGCAGCAGATCGCCGACCAGCATGCGGAAAACGAGCGCCTGCTGGAGCGCAATCGCGTGCTCGATGCCGAGGTCCTGGAGTTGAAGAAAGGTATGGAGACCGTGGAAGAACGGGCTCGTCATGAACTGGGAATGGTCAAGGAGGGCGAAACCCTCTACCAGCTGCCGCAGAAATGACAAACCACCTGCCGGCCTTCTGGGCCGTGATTCCCGCCGCGGGTGTTGGTGCCCGCATGGCTGCCGACCGTCCCAAGCAGTACCTGCAACTGGGCGGGCAGACGATCCTCGAGCATAGCCTCGACTGTTTCCTCGACCATCCCACGCTCAAGGGCGTGGTGGTCAGCATTGCCGAAGACGATCCGTACTGGCCTGGCCTGCGCTGCGCGAGCGATGCGCGCATCCGGCGTGCGCCCGGGGGGCGTGAACGGGCTGATTCGGTGCTCAATGCCTTGTTGTTGCTGCATGCCCAAGGGGCGTCCGACGACGACTGGGTGCTGGTGCACGATGCCGCGCGGCCGAACCTGGCGCGCAGTGATCTGGACAAGTTGCTGTCAGCCCTGGCTGAAGATTCTGTCGGTGGATTGCTCGCCGTTCCCGCCCGGGACACGCTCAAGCGTGCCGACGGCGAGGGCAGGGTGACGGCCACGGTCGATCGCAGCACCGTCTGGCAGGCCTACACCCCGCAGATGTTTCGTCTCGGCATGTTGCATCGGGCGCTGGCCGAATGCCTGGTGTCCGATGTGGCGGTCACCGACGAGTCGTCGGCCATCGAATGGGCCGGTTATGCGCCGCGCCTGGTCGAGGGGCGCGGCGACAACATCAAGGTGACCCGGCCGGAAGATCTGGAGTGGTTGCGCCAGCGTTGGGCCGGGCGCCGTTGAAATAGGCGGTGCTGATGCGGATGCGTGGGAGCGGGCTTGCCCCGCGATGGCGTCAGCCTGGCAATCAGCGTCACTTGTTATGACGCTATCGCGGGACAAGCCCGCTCCCACGCTGTTTAGAGAGTCCTGTACTCCGGCAACTGCGCCAACCCTTCCTTCAGGTAATCGACCAGTCGGCGTACCTTCGGCGACAGATGCCGCTGCTGCGGATACAACGCCCACACCGCCGTGTTCGGCGGCTGATGCCCTTCCAGCAACGACACCAGTGCCCCGCAGTGCAAATGCTCGAGCACGTAGTAGTCCGGCAGCTGGCACAACCCCATCCCTTGCAATGCCGCGTCCAGCACCGCCTGGCCACTGTTGCAGCGCCAGTTGCCCTGTACCCGCTGGCTGATCTCGCGACCCTCCTGCTGCAGCGCCCAGAGGTCGGAACTGCCGATCAGGCAGTTGTGCCGCGCCAGTTCCGACAGACTGTGCGGTCGACCATAGCGTTCCAGGTACGCCGGCGACGCGCACAGGTACATGCGCCGTGGCGCCAGGCGCGTGGCCACCAGCCGCGAGTCCTGCAGGCGTCCCAGGCGGATCGCCAGGTCCATGCCTTCATGCAGCAGATCGAGGGTACGGTTGCTCAACTCGACATCCACCCGCAATTGCGGATAAAGACCCATGAACCGCGTCACCAGCGGCACGATGAAGCGTTCGCCATAGGCCACCGCGCAGGTCATGCGCAGCAGCCCCTTGGGTTCGCTGGCGAGGTCGCCCATGGCGCGCAAGGCCTCTTCGCGACCATCTTGCAAGCGCTGGCAATGCTGCAGGAAGGTCTGCCCGGCCTCGCTCAGGGTGACTCGCCGCGTACTGCGGTACAGCAGGCGGGTCTGCAGGCGTTCTTCCAGGCGGGCGATCTGCCGGCTGATGTGCGAGGACGACACGCCCAGGCGTTCGGCGGCGGCGGTGAACTGGCCTGATTCGGCCACCGCGACGAACTCGTCGATGCCCTCCCAGCGATTGCTCATGGATTATCCCTGTTCGGCAATAATGTTTTGTGATTGGCTGGATTATTCATCAAAAGACTGTGAATTACACTGGCAGCCAGTAACCGACACCTTTTCTGGAGACCTTTGATGATCAAGTCCCGCGCCGCCGTCGCCTTCGAGGCCAAGAAACCCCTGGAAATCGTCGAGGTGGACGTTGCCATGCCCAAGGCTGGCGAAGTGCTGCTGCGTGTCGTCGCCTCGGGCGTCTGCCACACTGACGCCTACACCCTGTCCGGCGCCGACCCGGAGGGCATCTTCCCGTCGATCCTCGGCCACGAGGGCGGGGCGATCGTCGAGGCGGTGGGCGAGGGCGTGACTTCGGTCGCAGTCGGTGACCATGTGATTCCCCTGTACACCCCGGAATGTGGCAAGTGCAAATTCTGCCTGTCGGGCAAGACCAACCTCTGCCAGGCAATTCGAGCCACCCAGGGCAAGGGCCTGATGCCCGACGGCACTACCCGCTTCAGCTACAAGGGGCAGCAACTGTTCCATTACATGGGCACCTCTACGTTCTCCGAGTACACCGTGCTGCCGGAAATCTCCGTGGCCAAGATCCAGAAGCAAGCGCCACTGGAGAAGGTCTGCCTGCTCGGTTGCGGCGTGACCACCGGCATCGGTGCCGTGCTCAACACCGCCAAGGTCAAACCGGGTGACACCGTGGCCATCTTCGGCCTCGGCGGCATTGGCTTGTCGGCGGTGATCGGCGCGGTCAAGGCCAAGGCTTCGCGCATCATCGCCATCGACATCAACCCGGCCAAGTTCGAGATCGCCCGCCAGCTGGGCGCCACCGACTGCATCAATCCGAAAGACTACGACCGCCCGATCCAGGAAGTGATTGTCGATCTCACCGACGGTGGCGTCGACTTCTCCTTCGAGTGCATCGGCAACGTGCAACTGATGCGTGCGGCGCTGGAGTGTTGCCACAAGGGCTGGGGCGAGTCGGTGATCATCGGCGTGGCCGGTGCCGGCCAGGAGATCGCCACCCGTCCGTTCCAGCTGGTCACCGGGCGCGTCTGGCGCGGTTCGGCCTTCGGTGGCGTGCGTGGTCGCAGCGAGCTGCCGAGCTACGTCGAGATGTCCGAGAAGGGCGAGATCCCGCTGGACACCTTCATCACCCACACCATGGGCCTGGAGGACATCAACAAGGCCTTCGACCTGATGCACGAAGGCAAGAGCATCCGCAGCGTGATCCACTTCTGAGGGCCTCGCCATGACCCTGGAAAACCTCTCCTGCCAGAAGAGCTTCGGCGGCTGGCACAAGCGGTACCGGCACAGCTCCAAGGTGCTCGGCTGCGACATGGTGTTCGCCGTCTACCTGCCGCCCCAGGCCGAGCAGGGCGAAAAGCTGCCGGTGCTGTACTGGCTCAGCGGCCTGACCTGCACCGACGAGAACTTCATGCAGAAGGCCGGCGCCCAGCGCCTGGCCGCAGAGCTCGGGCTGATCATCGTCGCGCCGGACACCAGCCCGCGTGGCGACCAGGTGCCGGGCGACCCGGATGGCGCCTGGGACTTCGGCCTGGGCGCGGGGTTCTACCTCAATGCCACCCAGCAGCCCTGGGCCCAGCACTACCGGATGCACGACTACGTGGTTGAGGAGCTGCCGGCCCTGATCGAGGCGCACTTCCCGGCGTCGGATCAGCGCGGCATCAGCGGCCACTCCATGGGCGGGCACGGCGCGCTGGTCTGTGCTCTGCGCAATCCTGGGCGTTATCGCTCGGTGTCGGCATTCTCGCCGATCAGCAATCCGATGGATTGCCCATGGGGCGAGAAGGCGTTTTCCCGCTACCTGGGGGATGACCGTGCGCGCTGGCGGGAATGGGATGCCAGCGTGCTGCTGGCGGAGGCTGGTGAATGCCCGCCATTGCTGGTGGATCAGGGCGATCGCGATGACTTCCTCGAGAAGCAGCTCAAGCCGCAAGCGCTGGAGCAGGCGGCGCGCAAGGGGGGGCATGCGCTGACCCTGCGCCTGCAGCCGGGCTATGACCATAGCTACTACTTCATCGCCAGCTTCATCGATGAGCACCTGCGTCATCATGCGGTGGCGCTGGGCAGGGTGTGAGCTGACAGCATGGTGTTGGCTTTTTCACGGGTAAACCCGCTCCCCCAGGGTATCTGCAGCCCTCGGCTTGCAGCGTTCCTTGTGGGAGCGGGTTCACCCGCGAAGGGCTGCGCAGCAGCCCCAATACTGCATGAAAGCAGGTAGAATCACGCCCTGACTCAATCAGGGCGTTTTTCTATGCGTATTGGCCATGGCTACGATGTCCACCGTTTCTGCGACGGTGATTTCATTACCCTGGGCGGGGTGCGTATCCCCCATAAATTTGGCCTGCTGGCCCACTCCGACGGCGATGTGCTGCTGCACGCGGTAAGCGACGCGCTGTTGGGGGCCGCGGCGCTGGGCGATATCGGCAAGCATTTCCCCGACACCGATGCGCGCTACAAAGGTATCGACAGCCGCGAGTTGCTGCGCCACGTGCTGCGCATCGTCGCTGACAAGGGCTGGAAGGTCGGCAACGTCGACGCCACCATCGTCGCCCAGGCTCCGAAGATGGCCCCGCATATCGAGACCATGCGCCAGCAGATCGCCGCAGACCTGCAGGTCGAACTCGACCAGGTCAACGTCAAGGCCACCACCGAAGAAAAGCTGGGCTTCACCGGCCGCGAGGAGGGCATCGCCGTGCATGCGGTCGCCCTGCTGCTGCCAGCATGACCGAATTTGAACTGCTGGGCCCTCGGGCCTCGGGCGAAGCCTTGGGCAGCGCGGTGCTCAAGGCGGTGGCCGAAGACTTCCAGGTCGATGAAGTCCTCGATATCCCGCTGTCCGGTCAGGGCGAGCACCTGTGGTTGTGGGTCGAGAAGCGCGACCTCAACACCGAAGAGGCGGCCCGTCGCCTGGCCCGAGCCGCCGGCGTGCCGGTGCGCGCCATCAGCTATGCCGGCCTCAAGGACCGCCAGGCCTTGACCCGCCAGTGGTTCAGCCTGCACCTGCCGGGCAAGGCCGACCCCGACCTGTCCCGCGCCGAGGACGACACCCTGCGGGTGCTCAAGCAGGTGCGCCACCAGCGCAAGCTGCAGCGTGGCGCGCATTCGGCCAATGGCTTCACCTTGCGCCTGACCGCGCTGCAGGTGGACCGTCAGGCCCTCGATGCCCGCCTGGAACAACTCAAGCAGCAGGGTGTGCCCAACTACTTCGGCAGCCAGCGCTTCGGCCATGCCGGTGGCAACGTGCACGACGCCCAGGACTGGGCCGCTCGCCAGGCGCTGCCCGAGCAGCGCAATGTGCGCTCGCGGCTGCTGTCGGCCGGGCGCAGCTACCTGTTCAACCAGGTATTGGCGGCTCGGGTGACCGATGGCAGCTGGCAGCGCGCCCAGGTCGGCGACCTGCTGGCGTTCACCGACAGTCGCAGTTTCTTCCCGGCAGGGGAGGCCGAGTGCAGCGATCCACGTCTGGCCATTCTCGACCTGCACCCCACCGGTCCGCTGTGGGGCGAGGGGCAGTCGCCCTGCGCTGGCGCGACCCAGGCGCTCGAGAGTGACGTCGCCGCCCGCCATCCGGCATTGTGCCAATGGCTGGCACGAGCGGGCATGGATCACGAACGGCGCATCCTGCGGCTCCCTATCGGGCGTCTGACGTGGCATTATCCCGAGCCTGATATCCTGCAACTGGAATTCGTCCTTCCGGCCGGATGCTTCGCCACCGTGGTGGTGCGCGAACTCGTCGATCTGGTGCCGGCAGGGCAGACGGACAGCCCATGCGTATTCTGATTTCGAATGACGACGGTGTTACCGCACCTGGCATCGCCGCGCTGCATGACGCGCTGGCGGACTACGCCGAGTGCGTGGTGATTGCCCCGGATCAAGACAAGAGCGGTGCCAGCAGTTCGCTGACGCTCGACCGGCCGCTGCACCCGCAGACCCTGGCCAACGGCTTCATCAGCCTCAACGGCACGCCGACCGACTGCGTGCACCTGGGGCTGAACGGCCTGTTGCCGGAAACCCCCGACATGGTGGTGTCCGGTATCAACCTGGGCGCCAACCTGGGTGACGACGTGCTGTATTCCGGCACGGTCGCCGCGGCGCTGGAAGGGCGTTTCCTCGGTGGAACCTCGCTGGCGTTCTCGTTGCTTTCGCGCCTGCCCGACAACCTGCCGAGCGCCGCCTACATCGCCCGCCGCCTGGTCGAGGCGCAGTCGCGGCTGGAACTGCCGCCGCGCACCGTGCTCAACGTCAATATTCCCAACCTGCCGCTGGAGCACATCCGTGGCATCCAGCTTACCCGCCTGGGGCACCGGGCGCGGGCGGCGGCGCCGACCAAGGTGGTCAACCCGCGCGGCAAGGAAGGTTACTGGATCGCTGTGGCCGGAGATGCCGAAGACGGCGGACCGGGCACCGACTTCCACGCGGTGATGCAAGGCTACGTGTCGATCACGCCGTTGCAGCTGGACCGCACCTTCAACGATGCCTTCGAGCGCTTCGAGGGCTGGCTGGAGGGCGTGCTCTGATGCGCGAGCAGGACGATCTGATGCGGCGTGGGATCGGCATGACCTCCCAGCGTACCCGGGAGCGGCTGATCCAGCGCCTGTACGAAGAAGGCGTCTCGAACGCCAAGGTACTCGAGACCATTCGCCGCACCCCGCGCCATCTGTTCGTCGACGAGGCCCTGGCCCATCGCGCGTATGAGGACACGGCCCTGCCGATCGGCCATAACCAGACCATCTCCCAGCCGTTCATGGTCGCGCACATGAGCGAGTTGCTGCTCGAAGCCGGGCCGCTGGACAAGGTGCTGGAGATCGGCACCGGTTCGGGCTATCAGACGGCGATACTGGCCCAACTGGTCGAGCGGGTTTTTTCGGTGGAGCGGATCAAGGTCCTGCAGGACCGGGCCAAGGAGCGCCTGGTCGAGCTCAACCTGCGCAACGTGGTGTTCCGCTGGGGGGACGGTTGCGAAGGCTGGCCGGCGCTGGCCCCCTACAATGGCATCATCGTCACGGCCGTGGCGCCCGAGGTACCCCAGGCATTGCTCGATCAGCTGGCGCCTGGCGGGCGCATGGTGATCCCGGTCGGGCCGGCCGGGGAGGCACAGCAACTGATGCTGATCGTGCGTGAGGAGCAGGGCTTCTCGCGCCGGGTGCTCGGTACGGTGCGCTTCGTGCCGCTGCTCAACGGCCCTGTGGCCTGAGCGACGCAGGCACAATAATTTGCGCCGCCAACGAATTAGTGCGCCTGGTGTCTGTCTATCTGGCGTGGCTCCTGGCGCAGACCGGGGCATGACGGGCCCCGCAAGGTGGGTGGCTCGGTTATAATTGAAACATTGTTGCATTTTGCAGCGTCATCTATTGGCACCATGAGGGGAGCGCGGGTGGGTCACACAGTCATGCGGCAGCGCAGGGATCGGTCGGGTTTGAGGCTTCTGGTGATTGCGCTGGCCATGGGCACCCTGCTGGCCGGTTGCTCCAGTACCGGCTCGAACGGCGCGCGTGTGGTCGATCGCAACAACGCGGCGCCCAAGCGTGCGACCGTGACCTCGGGGCAGTACATCGTCAAGCCCGGCGATACGTTGTTCTCCATCGCATTCCGCTACGGCTGGGACTACAAGGAGCTGGCGGCGCGCAACAATATCGCCGCGCCCTATACCATCCGCCCGGGCCAGCCGATTCGCTTCAGCAGCGGTGCTGGTGGCAGCACCACGGTGGTCACCAGCAGCCCATCGTCGTCGAGTCGGACCACGGTCATCCGCCGTCCGGTCGCGACTACCTCGCCCCCTGCCGGCAATGGCAAAAGTGCCACAACTGCCCCTTCCACCACCTCGCAAACGGTTGCCCAGGTGCCCGCCGCAGAGCGTGCCGTGGGCGGTTGGACCTGGCCGGCGAACGGCGTGCTGATTGGAAAATTCGCTTCAAACGGTAGTTTGAATAAAGGCATTGATATCGCCGGTGATTTGGGACAGCCTGTTTTTGCTGCGTCTGATGGAGCGGTGGTCTACGCCGGCAGTGGCTTGAGGGGTTATGGCGAGCTCATCATCATCAAACACAGCGATACCTACGTCAGCGCCTACGGTCACAACCGCAGGCTCTTGGTTCGGGAGGGGCAGCAGGTCAAGGCAGGGCAGACGATCGCAGAAATGGGGTCCACGGGCACTGATCGGGTGAAGCTGCATTTCGAGATTCGCCGTCAGGGTAAACCCGTCGATCCTCTCCAGTTCCTGCCACGCCGTTGATTGTTGTCCCAGCCTGTTCCTTGGATGTAGAGGGGACAGGCTCCAGCGCTGCCATGGAAAGGTGACGCTCGAGTCTGAGTTCGAACTCAGCAAAGGACTATAACAATGGCTCTCAGTAAAGAAGTGCCGGAGTTTGACATCGACGATGATCTGCTTCTCATGGAGACAGGCATCGTATTGGAAACGGATGTGGTGTCAGACGAACCTGCTGTACCTTCGGTTCGGACCAAGTCGAAATCGGGCGCATCGCCCAAGCAGCACAAGTACATCGATTACAGCCGGGCGCTCGATGCCACCCAGCTGTATCTCAACGAAATCGGCTTCTCGCCTCTGCTGTCGCCGGAGGAGGAAGTGCATTTTGCACGCCTGTCGCAAAAAGGCGACCCTGCCGGTCGCAAGCGTATGATCGAAAGCAACCTGCGCCTGGTGGTCAAGATCGCCCGCCGTTACGTCAATCGTGGCCTGTCCCTGCTCGATCTGATCGAGGAAGGCAACCTGGGCCTGATCCGGGCGGTGGAGAAGTTCGACCCCGAGCGTGGCTTCCGCTTCTCGACCTATGCGACCTGGTGGATCCGCCAGACCATCGAGCGGGCGATCATGAATCAGACCCGCACCATCCGCCTGCCCATTCACGTGGTCAAGGAGCTCAACGTCTACCTGCGGGCTGCCCGCGAGCTGACGCAGAAGCTCGATCACGAGCCGTCACCGGAAGAAATCGCCAGCCTGCTGGAAAAGCCGGTGGCGGAGGTCAAGCGCATGCTCGGTCTCAACGAGCGCGTGTCCTCGGTGGATGTCTCGCTTGGCCCGGACTCCGACAAGACACTGCTCGACACGCTCACCGACGACCGTCCGACAGATCCCTGCGAGCTGCTGCAGGACGATGACCTGTCACAGAGCATCGATCAGTGGCTCGGCGAGCTGACCGACAAGCAACGCGAGGTGGTGGTCCGTCGCTTCGGTCTGCGTGGCCATGAGAGCAGCACCCTGGAGGACGTCGGGCTGGAAATCGGTCTGACCCGCGAGCGTGTTCGGCAGATCCAGGTCGAGGGGCTCAAGCGTCTGCGCGAGATCCTCGAAAAGAATGGCCTGTCCAGTGAGTCGCTGTTCCAGTAATCGCTACTCAGGTGAAATGCAAACGCCCCGACATCGTTCGGGGCGTTTGCATTTCACCCTGACCTGAGGCTGCTGACCTCCCCACCGCAATATTTATTTATCCACCCTCGTGGTACAGCGTGTAAGCAATTGCTTACTCGTTATGTAAGTAATCGCTGTAGGGATCAGTAAATCAATGTCGTTTTCAATGACGTACATTTCATAAGCGACTGAAAAATATGGATTTTTAATTAAAATAAAAATCTAGCACCTGAAACAAGTGGGGAGATCTACCGCTTGTTTCCCCTCGGGGAATCGCTAGTATTCGAACTGTGTCGACGGACTGACACAGGCTTTCAAGGATGACGGCCAAGGACATCGCAGGACGCGATTCATCAGGATGATGATTGGGACATACAGGGACTACGGAAAAAATGTGGGCGGGTCAAACCGCCCCTTTTTTTTGCCCGTTGAAAATGAAAAAAGGCCCTTGCGGGCCTTTTTCGTATCCGGAGGCGATCAGCGTTCCAGGTCGGCAATCTTGCCTGGCTTGCCATCCCACTCTTCGGCGTCCGGCAGGGCGTCTTTCTTCTCGGTGATGTTCGGCCAGATCTCCGCGAGCTCGGCGTTCAGCTCGATGAAGTTCTCCATGCCGGCAGGTATTTCGTCTTCCGAGAAAATGGCCTGGGCTGGGCATTCAGGTTCGCACAGCGCACAGTCGATGCACTCGTCCGGGTGAATGACCAGGAAGTTCGGGCCTTCGTAGAAGCAGTCCACCGGACAGACTTCCACGCAGTCGGTGTACTTGCATTTGATGCAGTTGTCGGTGACGACGAAGGTCATTTCTAATTCTCTCCTCAGGCGACGGCAGCTTGCCCTTCCTTCCAGGGCAGCGCGGCTCACGGTGGTGGCTGCAGGCCAGGCTAATAACCTGCAGCACTCGCAAACCGCGCCGGATTCTACCAGCTTGCGCGGTGGGCCGTTATAACAGGTTTTTCAGTTGATATAGCATTTCGATAGCTTGGCGCGGCGTCATGTCGTCCAGGTCCAGCTTGCCCAGCTTCTCGATGGCCGGGTGTGGCAGGCTGGCGAACAGGTCGCTCTGGTGCGGCACGCTTGGCTCGCCCTTGCTCTTGCTGGCAATCGGCGCTTCATGGGGCAGGCTGGCGGTTTCCAGGCGGCCCAGGTGTTCGCGGGCACGCTGGATCACCGGCGCCGGCACTCCGGCCAACTGTGCCACGGCCAGGCCGTAGCTCTGGCTGGCGGGCCCGGGCAGCACATGGTGCAGGAATACGATGCGCTCGTTGTGCTCGGTGGCGTTCAGGTGCACGTTGGCCACCAGCGGCTCGCTCTCCGGCAGCACGGTCAGCTCGAAGTAGTGGGTGGCGAACAGCGTGTAGGCACGCAGTTGGGCCAGGCGCTCGGCGGCGGCCCAGGCCAGCGACAGGCCGTCGAAGGTGCTGGTGCCGCGACCGACTTCGTCCATCAGCACCAGGCTGCGGTCGGTGGCGTTGTGCAGGATGTTCGCGGTCTCGCTCATCTCGACCATGAAGGTCGAGCGCCCGCCCGCCAGGTCGTCGCTGGAGCCGATACGGGTGAAGATGCGGTCCACCAGCGACAGCTCGCAGCGGGCGGCCGGCACGAAGCTGCCGATATGCGCCATCAGCACGATCAGCGCGGTCTGGCGCATGTAGGTGGACTTACCGCCCATGTTCGGGCCGGTGATGATCAGCATGCGCGTGCTGCCGTCCAGGCCCAGGTCGTTGGCCACGAACGGCGTGGTCAGTACTTGCTCGACCACCGGGTGACGGCCCTGGTCGATGCGCAGGCAAGGTTCGTCGACGAAGCTTGGGCAGTTCAGGTCCAGGTTCAGCGCGCGCTCGGCCAGGTTGCTCAGCACGTCCAGCTCGGCCAGGGCGGCGGCGCTGTCCTGCAGCGGCGCCAGGTGGCCGATCAGGGTCTCGAGCAGGGCGTCGTAGAGCATCTTCTCGCGGCTCAGGGCGCGGCTCTTGGCCGATAGGGCCTTGTCCTCGAATGCCTTGAGCTCGGGGGTGATGAAGCGCTCGGCGCCCTTGAGGGTCTGGCGCCGGATGTAGTCGCCCGGCGCCTGTTCGGCCTGCTTGGTCGGCAGTTCGATGTAGTAGCCGTGCACACGGTTGTAGCCGACCTTGAGGTTGGCAAGGCCCGTGCGGGCCTTCTCGCGGGCTTCCAGGTCGATGAGGAACTGGCCGGCGTTCTCGCTCATGGCCAGCAGCTCGTCGAGCTCGCTGTCGTAGCCGGTCTTGAGCACGCCGCCGTCGCGGATCACCGCTGGCGGGTTGTCGATGATCGCCCGCTCCAGCAGCCCGGCCAATTCAGGGTAGGTGCCGGTGATGGCGGCCAGGCGGGCCAGGTGCGGGGCTTCCAGTTCGGCCATGGCGTTCTGCAGCTCGGGCAGGGCGCCGAGGGCGTCGCGCAGGCGCGCCAGATCACGGGGACGGGCGTTGCGCAGGCCGATGCGCGCGAGAATGCGCTCGATGTCGCCAATTTCCTTGAGCTGCGGTTGCAGCTTCTCGAAGCGGTAGCCGTCGAGCAGGCAGCGGATCGAGTCCTGGCGCGCCTTCAGCACTTTCAGGTCGCGCAATGGACGGTTCAGCCAGCGGGTCAGCAGGCGGCTGGCCATGGCGGTCTGGCAGCGGTCGATGACCGACTGCAGGGTATTGTCGCGCCCGCCGGCCAGGTTGATGTCCAGCTCCAGGTTGCGGCGGCTGGCGGCATCGAGGATGACCGTGTCGTCCAGGCGCTCGTGGCGCAGGCTGCGCAGGTGGGGCAGGGCGGTGCGCTGGGTTTCCTTGGCATAGCCCAGCAGGCAGCCCGCGGCGCCGATGGCCAGGGTCAGCTTGTCGCAGCCGAAGCCCTTGAGGTCCTGGGTGGCGAACTGCTGACACAGGCTCTTGCGCGCCGAATCGCGGTCGAAGTCCCATGGCGCGCGACGGCGCGCGCCCGGGCGTTTCTCCGCCGGCAGGCCCTGCGGCCAGTCGTCGGGGATCAGCAGTTCCACCGGGTTGATGCGCTCGAGCTCGGCCAGCAGGTTCTCCCAGCCCTTGATCTCCTGCACCGTGAAGTTGCCGCTGGTGATGTCCAGCACAGCCAGGCCGAACAGGCGCTCGTCGCCCAGCAGGGCGGCGATCAGGTTGTCGCGGCGCTCGTCGAGCAGCGCCTCGTCACTGATCGTGCCGGGGGTGATGATGCGCACCACCTGGCGCTCCACCGGGCCCTTGCTGGTGGCCGGGTCGCCGATCTGCTCGCAGATCACCACCGACTCGCCGAGCTTGACCAGCTTGGCCAGGTAGCCCTCGAGCGAATGGAATGGAATCCCGCACATGGGGATCGACTGGCCGGCCGACTGCCCGCGGGCGGTCAGGGTGATATCCAGCAGTTTCGCGGCCTTCTTCGCGTCTTCGTAGAAGATCTCGTAGAAGTCGCCCATGCGGTAGAACATCAGCTGGTCCGGATGCTGGTTCTTCAGCTTCCAGTACTGCTGCATCATTGGGGTGTGTGCGGAGAAGTCAGAAATTGCTTTATTCATCAAGTGGTTAGAGCATTTTTCTCAAAGGTGTGGGGCAAATTTGGGGTTTTCCGCTTTGTTTTTGGATGCTATCCCAGATCTACTGAAACTCTGTCGAAGACTCGTCATCCATCCATTTTGCGTAGACCTCCACCAGCATGGTGAAGTCCTTGTAACCCATTTGCTGCGCGATGAGCGCAAGGTTACCACGGGCAGTCAGGCACCAGCACGCATAGGTGTGTCGAGTTTGGTTTTGCCCCGAGCCGGTGCCGTCACCAACGACGCGCTGCAGGCGGCATGATGGCGGGCGAGCGCGAGGCCATGAGGACGCAAACCATGGCTGATGCTGTCGATTTTGCCGATGACCGGGTTGAGTATTTTCTCCAGCTGTCGCTTCAGCGTCTTGCGCGGTTGACGCGGCGCCCGAAGCCTCCCGTTGCAGGATGCGCGGTGCGCCGCTTTCAGAGTTGGGGCGGTCAGTGGAAGGTGTCTGCCAGGCCGATATCGCGAAGTGCATCTGCAGAGCTGCGCGGGATGCTGGAAAATACATGTTTAACAAATGTGGCGGTCAAGTGGTTCCAGTCTTCCATGAACGGAACACCGTTTACACTGGCCGGACACTTGGCTTTCTGATAGCCGCACAGCAACTCGATGACGTCTACGAAATGATAATTCAGGTCGCTGGGTACATCGCTCGATGTTTGTATTTGTGTCGTTGCTGGATAAATGGCTTTCTCCAAGCAGGCTCTTGAGTCTTTGCCACTGGCGAACATGGTGTTCATGCACGTCTCACCTTTGCTGGAATCGAGTTGGTAGTAATCGCCAAATATGTAGGCTTCAGCGCCAGTGCGTGCTTTCAGGGCTTTGAGTAGCTCGAACCTAAATTTGTTGGCCTGGTACTCGAAGGGGCGATGTGAAACCAGGAAGATTTTTTCAACTGATTTCAGAATCTCTTTGTCGTTTGCGTACCGGTCAAAGGCAGAGCAATTTTTCTCATATTTAGATTCGGTGGTTGTGACGGTGATACGGGAGCTATTTATGTCTACCTGGCAGTGGAGATAGCTGATCGAAATGGTACGGTACTGTTTGTGGTCGATGTTTTCATTGATGCCTATCGACCAGTTTGGAACATAAGAGTCGCCGATGATAAGGATGGTTTTTGCTGGTGCTTCTGCCGTCCGATAGATGGCACTGTCCTGTGAGTCATTCGTGAAACGCTGGAGCAGATCATGTTCCGCCTGTTGAGCGGTGAGCGGGTAAAAACCGCCTGCTCGCTCGGGGAATCCTGAGTTTGCGTTGCCGATGTACCCCACCACTGCCAGCGCCATGCCAGCCGCCAGCGCCGCCGAGATCACGGCGTTGGATGCCCGGCCCTTCGTTCTCCTCGCTGGATTCTCGATGAGCCTGTAACTGATGATGGAGAGCACGAATGTGAGTGCGATCAGCAGCGTGATGAGAGGTTTGCTCAGGTCTTGCGAGAAGTGGAGCTTGGCCAGTGCCAGCACGGGCTGGTGCCACAGATACGCGCTGTAGCTGAGCATTCCGACGAGCAGGGCTGCGCGCAGGGTGAGCAGGCGGTAGACCAGGCTCCCCTCGCGAGAGAACTGGATGATGAGTGCTGCCCCGACTACGGCAGGTAGCGTATGTAGGGCGCCCAGGTGCGCCATTTTCTTGTACGCGAAGATCGATACCAGTACCAACACCAAGCCAAGGGCGCTCATGATGCTGGTGAGCCGGCTGCTGGTTGGCTTCCAACCGATCATGGCAATGAGGGCACCGGTCAGAATCTCCCATGCTCTGGCAGGCAGCAGATAGAACGCGCCTGTCTGGTCCTTTCCATAGAGCCAGACCGAAAAGGCGAGGCTCATAACCAGCAGAGCGCAAAGCAGCATGGTCAGTGAACGAGTTCCTGTCTTCCACAGCGCCAGAATGATGAGGGGAAAGATAATGTAATACTGCTCTTCTACTGCAAGGCTCCATGTATGCAAGAGCGGCTTGAGGCTTGCAGTGGTGTCAAAGTATCCGCTTTGCATCCAGAACAAAATATTCGAACTGAATGTCAGTGTGGCCAAGATGCTTTGGGCGAATGACTGCATTTCCGCCGGGGGAAGTGTGTACCAGGCAAACGGGATGGTGCACGCAATCACTAAGAACAACGCAGGTAGTATTCGCTTGGCTCGTCTACTGTAAAAAGATGAGAGCTTGAATGTTCCGGCGTTCTTCTCCATTAAAATGATGGAGGTGATCAAAAAGCCGCTGATTAAAAAAAAGATGTCAACGCCTACAAAACCACCACGAAAGGAGTTTAACCCGGCATGAAACAAAATGACCGGCAGCACGGCTAGGGCGCGAAGTCCATCAATGTCCGGGCGGTATGATAAATGCCCGTTGTTTTTTAGGGCGCTATCTGTCCCTTGCATTTTCAGCGATGTCATTACGAGAGAAACTCCGGGTGAAAGCACGCTAAATCCGTAAGGCACGCATTTTACCCGTATTGAATTCGTCGGGCAAAAGTGGGCGCTCTGCCTGCCGACAAAGTAGCGAACCGGGAGAATACGCCAATATTCAGCACGGCCCGCCGAACCGGCAGACCCTTCCTGCTAGTTTCAGTCGTGGCTCCTGCGTGCAGCAAGGCCCAGGTGCTGCTGCTGGATCTGCGGCTGCCTGGTGAGTTCAGCGGCTTTACAGCCGGCGGTGGCGACGAAGTACTCGAGCTGGCGGAAGGTGAAGCCGATCATCGTGGTCCCTCTTGTGCCGTGGGGATTGCCTGGCCTGAGGCTACCCTATCCAGGGCGACGCGATTGCAATTTCGCCGCACTGCCGGCAATATGCATTTTATGCAAAAGCGCAACGTAGCCACCGTACTCAGAGAACTGCTCGATCGCCACGGCCTGTCACCGACGGAGCTGCACCGGCGCACGGGTGTACCGCAATCGACCCTGTCGCGGATCCTCGCCGAGAAGATCGTCGATCCGTCGGACAAGCATGTGTCGAGGATCGCCGAATATTTTGGCGTGAGCACCGACCAACTGCGGGGGCGTGCCGAGCTGGGCGAGTCGCGTGACGCGGCGCCCCTGACCCAGGGCCATTCGGCCCTGAGCGATATCAGCCTGTGGGACGATGAAACTCCCGTCGAGGACGACGAGGTGTCCGTTCCTTTTCTCCGTGAGGTCGAGTTGGCAGCAGGATCAGGAAGATTCGTCATCGAAGAGAGCGAGAACGCGCGCCTGCGTTTCGGCAAGCGCAGCCTGCGCCACAACGGTGTGCAGTTCGATCACGCCAAGTGCGTGACGGTGCGCGGCAACAGCATGTTGCCGGTACTGCGCGATGGCGCGACGGTCGGGGTCAACACCGGTCGATGCGGTATCGGTGACATCATCGATGGCGATCTCTACGCCATCAACCACAATGGCCAGCTGCGGGTCAAGCAGGTCTACCGCCTGCCTACCGGCATCCGCTTGCGCAGCTTCAATCGCGATGAACACCCCGACGAGGACTACAGCTTCCAGCAGATGCAGGACGAGCAGATCAGCCTGCTGGGTCATGTGTTCTGGTGGGGCATGTACGCCCGCTAACTCCCTTTCCCTGGAAAAGCCCGCTTCGGCGGGTTTTTTTTCGTCTTCAGAAAATCCCTACGGCCCGCATCCGCAAAGGCCCTCATGCATTTCAGCAAATGCACGTGCATAAATATTTCCAAAATTGCATTGACTGCATATGCATTGATGCATAACCTGTGTCTCAAGCCGGACAGCAACCGGTTGTTACACAGGCAGCGATGAACAGGCCTCGACTGTTCAGAGGGTTGGCAACTGGCCCGGGTGTGCAGCGTAAAGCACCACGATCAGTTATCCGGCGGGCAGGCGGCCGCGGTCGGAGTCACCAATTTGAAGCGGAACCGCGCGGCGTCACCAGTCGTGGCCGGTGGTTCGACAACGCATTACTGAAAAGCCTGCGTGGCGGGCTTTTTGGAATGCCGAGGCAGTGCGAGGCGCTTGAGCTCTCGCCAGCTTCATACCTACGGAATTCATCGCAACGGAGGTGAAATGGGTTTCGAAATCATCAACATGGGCGCGGCGCCCACTGGCGTCGGCGGCGACACGGTGCGCACCGGCTTCGACAAGGTCAACCGCAACCTGGCGCAGCTCAAGGACCGCGCCCTGCAGCCCGACTACTCGACGCTGTCCGGCCAGCTGTACCGCGAGGTCGGTGTGATGGCAGTGTCCAACTACGTGAACGCGTTCACGCTCAAGACCAAGGTGCCCAGCGCCGGCGGCATTGCGCCGATGGTGCGCCTGCATGGCTGCCTGGCCACTTACACGTCGCCGATCACCATCGACCTGAGCTGGTACTTCTACGACGGCAAGATCGTCGCGGCCACCGCGCTGGTCAACACGTCCTCGCGGGAGATGGGCACCCTGGCCGCCAACAATGGCCTGCAGATCATCCTCTACGAGGAAAACGGCCTGGCCAACCTGTACCTGAAGTTTCCGGCACGGGCCTATTACCCGCGCTTCGCGGTCAGTTGCCTGAACACCGGTGCGCTGGCCATGCCCGGAGGGCAGGAGTCGGACTGGGGCATCGTGGTCGACGGGCCGCCACCGGCCGCGGCCTTGCAGCAGGTGCCGTTCACCATCGTCACCACCCTCAACACAGCCAACTGCAAGGTCGGCAACGACGGCACGATCAAGGTGGCCTGAATGCGCGCAATCATCACGCTGCTCAACGACGGCAGCACCTACGACATCACCCCGGCAGAGGCGCGACTGGCCTCGCAGGCACTCGGTGAAGGCCGGTTCAGGATCACCGGCAGCCAGGGCCTGGTGCCTTTCCCGCCGGCCAGTGTCGGTTGGGGCTACTCGCTCAGCCACATGGACAGCAAGGCCGACGTGGCCATCGAGCATGACCCGGCCTCGGGCGACCTGCTGGTGACCGTCACCCGCGACGGCCAGCCCTATCGGCTGATCAGCACGCTGATGCTGCATGTCCTGGCCGAAGCGCTTCCCGACGTGCCGATCATCCAGTCGATGGAGGGATGAACATGGCCATTTTTCAAGGAGGGAGGACTTTGACAAACGAACAACAGGCACTGCTCGACATGCCGATCTGGCTGGTGATCGCCCTGGCTTTGCTGGGCGGTCTGTCCGGCGAAATGTGGCGCGCGGACAAGGCTGGTGCCCGTGGCTGGGCGCTGCTACGGCGCCTGGCGCTGCGCTCCGGGGCCTGCATGGTCTGTGGTGTCTCGACGGTCATGCTGCTGTACGCCAGCGGCATGTCGATCTGGAGCGCCAGCGCCTTCGGCTGCCTCACCGCCATGGCGGGCGCCGATGTCGCCATAGGCCTTTATGAACGCTGGGCGGCTCGCCGCCTGGGTATCGAGCAACCGGTGGCCGGCGCCGACGCCGACGACCGTGGACGCTGAAACAGGAGCCCCGCATGAGCGAAACGCAACTCGAAGCACTGTTGCTGGCCCTGGGCAACCAGGCTGCGGTGCAGACCGCCCTGGGCCAGTCGATCGAACGGCTGGCGCTGAGCAACGAACAACTGGTGGCCTATCTGAAGAGCCGTGAACCGGACCCTGACGCGCCGCCTTATCTGGATGGCTCGAAGCCAGCCTGAAGCTTTCCCCTTTATCTGTAGCACCCGACCGACCGTCCGGGATTTCCCGCGACGGCTTTCATCATGTTCAAGGAGAACACCCCTATGTCGATTCTTACCCAAGGCACCCAGATCTACGCACTGGTTCCACCGGTCTCCGGCACCGGTCCGCTCAGCGTGCTGCAAGTCGAGCACGTGACTTCGTTCGAACCGGGCGGCGCGCCGGCCGAGCAGATCGAGGACACCAGCCTCGACGCCGCGGAGCGCACCTACAAGAAAGGCCTGCGCACCCCTGGCACGGCCACCCTGGGCCTCAACGCCGATCCGACCAATGCCAGCCACATCCGCCTGCACCAGCTGTCCGAAGCCAAGGGCAACACCACCGTCAAGTGGGTGGTGGGCTGGTCCGACGGCAAGGATGTCGCGCCAACGGTCAACAGCAAGGGCGATGGCTTCGAGCTGCCGGCCACCCGTACCTGGTTTGCCTTCGAAGGCTACGTGGCCGACTTCCCGTTCAACTTCGCCCTCAACGCGGTGGTCACCACCTCGGTGAGCATCCAGCGCACCGGCGGCTCCACCTGGGCGAAAAAGGCCTGAGCCCGGAGGACTGAATGAACATCAATCAACTCAAGGCCCTGGGCGGCATCGTCGACAGCCAGCGCGTGCGCAAGGAAGTCGTCTGGAACCGGCCTGATCCACAGACCGGCGAGATGCTCGCCCAGACCCTGGTGGTGCATGTGCGCCGTCATTCGTTCGGGGTGATCGAGCGCCTGTTCGCCGAGCAGGAATCGTCCCACAGCCGCAATGCCCATTACCTCGCCGCGTCGATCAGCCTCGGCGAGGAGGGCGAAGAGCCACTGCGCGTCGAGGATGCCTTCAACCTCGAGCCGTCGCTGGGCTTCGTGCTGCTCAACGCCATCAACGAAGTCAACGGCACCGGAAACACCCCGGCAAAGAACTGACGGCCGCCGATGAGTTCTGGCACGAGCTGGTGCTCAACGGCATCGGCGGCCGCACGATTGGCGAGGCCAAGGAACGGCTGAGCTACGCGGAAGCCAGGGACTGGGCGCAGTACATCCAGCGCCATGGCTCCTTGCACGGCGGTCGCCGGCTGGAGGCCAGCATCGCCATGTTGGCGCTGCAGGCCAACCATCAAGCCGGTGGCAACGCCGAGTTGATCGATTTCATGCCTCACGAGCGGCGCCAGGGGGTGTCGCTCGAGAGTGCCATGCAGCAGTGGTGCTGAAGACCGGCACCACCTTCTTCACGAAACCCGCCGCGGCGGGTTTCACCATGATCAGGGAGTAGGCCCATGGCAACCAACCTTGCCAGTTTCAGCCCGACGATCGACCTCTCCAGCCTCGAACGGGCACTGTCCAGGGCATCGGCCCTCAGTGACCGCACCCTGCGCGAGATGCAGAAGAACGTCGAGGCTTTCAACCAGAAGTACCTCAAAAGTGTGGGCGCCGTCGCCGATTCGAGCCTGGACATCTCGAGAAAGGCACTGGATCGCTTCCAGTCCGCCTATGCGCCACCTAGCTGGGATCAGGCGGTGCAGGACGATCCTGTCAGGCCCTACAGCGAAGCGCTGCGCAAGCAGCACGCCGCCACCGAGCTCGACGTGGCGAAGATGGGCATGAGCAAGCGCCGCGCCGGCCTGGCCGACCAGCTGTTCAAGGTCGACGAAGGCTACCGCGCCGAACGGGACCAGTTCGAACAGGCCAACCCGCTGGGCGCCAATGGCCCTGACGGGGCGAACTACCAGCAACAGCTGGAGGACATGCGCGCCCGGCATGCCGACATGACCAACCAGGTGCTCAACGACTATGACCTGATGAGTCAGGCGCGTGGCGACTGGATGGTCGGCGCGTCCGCGGCGTGGCAGGAGTATCTCGATACTTCCAGCAACGTCGCGGCGCAATCGCAAGCAGTCTTCGCCAGCGTCTTCGACCGCATGGGCAGCGCCGTGCAGACCTTCGCCACCACCGGCAAGCTGTCGTTCTCCGACTTCGCCAAGTCGGTGATCGCCGACATGGCCGCGCTGGCGGCCAAGACCGCGGCCTCCAAGGCGCTGAGCAGCCTGCTCGGGTTTGGCATGAACCTCGTCGGCTCGTGGTTCAGCGGTGGTTCCGCGCCCACCCCCACCAACATGTCCGTGGGCGGCACCAGTACCACATTCACCCCGCAGCTCGACGTCAGCGGCCTGAAGTTCGCCAAGGGTGGTGCCTTCACCAACAGTGTCGCCACGGGTCCGACCCTGGCACCGATGGCGCTGTTCGGCGAAGCCGGTCCCGAAGCGATCATGCCACTGACGCGCGGCGCCGACGGCGCCTTGGGCGTCCGTGCCCTGGGCGCTGGCTCGGGCGCCAGCCACAGCAGTGAAGTGGTGATCCAGCAGACCATCAACGTGGCCGCTGGTGACGGTAACGCCGCGGCGGGCGAGGGCAATGCCCAGCGCCTGGCCAACGCCTATGCCGGCGCCGCCCGCCAGGGCGCCAGCGAGCAGATTTCCCGCGAGCTGATGCCGGGCGGGCAGATCTGGTCGGCCATCCATGGCCGTTGATCAAGGAGAACATCACATGGAAACCTTTACCTGGAGCCCCAGGACCGAACCGACCGGCACCGTGGAATACCGCGTGCGCACGGTGCAGTTCGGCGACGGCTACCAACAGGCGGTGGCCGATGGCATCAACAATCGCAGCCAGTCCTGGCCGCTGGTGTTCATCGGTGACGAGATCAAGATCCGCGCGATCGCCGAGTTCCTCGACCGCCACGCTGGCAGTCGTGCCTTTCGCTGGACCGCGCCACTGGGCAAGCCGGGCTTGTACCGCTGCAAGGGCTATCAGCCGACCGCCAAGGGCGGCGGCCTGTACAGCATCAGTGCGACCTTCGAGCAGGCTTTTCACCCATGACCGAGGAGAGCAGACATGGCTCTGATCAATGACATCCAGAAACTCGAGCCGGGCGCGGAAATCGTGCTGTTCGAGATCGACGGCAGCGAGTTCGGCGCCGACACCCTGCGCTTTCACGGTCATGCCATCACCCATGAGCCCGATGCCGTCGCTGCGGCGGACCAGGCCAAGGCCGATTTGCCGGCCCGCTCGATCTGGTGGCAGGGCAACGAGTACGCCGCCTGGCCGGTGCAGGTCGACGGCATAGGCGCCAACAGCAATGGTCGCGCCACGCGGCCGAAGTTCACCGCTGGCAACGTCGATGGCCGGGTCACCGCCTTGTGCCTGGCCTTCGAGGACCTGCTCAAGTTCAAGCTGACCGTGCGCCAGACCTTGGGCCAGTACCTGGATGCGCGCAACTTCGCCGCCGGCAATGCTCAGGCCGATCCTACCCAGGAAGCCCTGGAGATCTGGTTCCTCGACCAGAAGACCCAGGAGGACGACGAGCAAGTGCAGTGGGAGTTGTCGTCCCCCGGCGAGATCGACAACCACGGCTTGCCGGGTCGGCAGATGACCGCCTACTGCCATTGGGCCATGACCAATGGCTATCGTGGCCCGAACTGCGGCTACACCGGCAGCTTGCGTTTCGACGACGAAGACCGCCCCACCGACGATCCGGCCAAGGATCGCTGCAAGGGCGGCCTGGGCTCGTGCAAGCTGCGCTTCGGCGAGGCGGCCGAGCTGCCCCACGGCGGCTTTCCGGCCGTCTCGCTGATCGCCCGGAGCTGAACCATGGCACCGGAGCTGCTCGATGCGATTCGTGGCCATGCCGCCGAGGACTACCCCCGCGAAGCCTGCGGACTGGTCATCGAGCGGGCGGGGCAGTTGCACTACCAGCGTTGCCGCAACACCGCCAGCGAGCCCGGCGAAGAGTTCCGCATCGATCCGCACGACTACGCGGCGGCGGAAGACCTGGGGGAGATCGTCGCGGTGGTGCATTCGCATCCCGATGCCAGCAGCCTGCCGTCCACCCGCGATCTGGCCATGTGCGAGGCCACGGGCCTGCCCTGGCATATCCTGTCCTGGCCGGAAGGCGACCTGCGCACGATCCGGCCCAAGGGCGACACGCCGTTGCTCGGACGCCCTTTCGTGCATGGCCTGTGGGACTGCTGGCAGGTGTGCGCCGACTGGTATCTGCGCGAATGGGGCCTGACCTTCCCCCACTACAGCCGCGAGGATGGTTGGTGGGAGGACGCCCAGGGCCCGAGCCTGTACGAGCAGGCCTATGCCAACGCCGGCTTCGTCGCGGTGGACACACCGCAACGTGGCGACATGCTGGTCATGGCCATCGGTCGCACCGCCCATCCCAACCACGCCGGCATCTACCTGGGCAGCGACCCCCGCCTGCCTGGCGAGCAATGGACGCCGACCGGCGCCGGCCCGTTCCTGCTGCACCATCTGTATGGACGCCCCAGCGAAGTGATCGTCTTCGGTGGCCCGTGGCTGGATCGCACCCGGCTGGTGCTGCGTCATCGCGATGCCGCCGCCAGCGGTTGAGCGGCTTTCGTTTCAAGCAGATTCTCACAGGAGGCCATAGATGGCTGTATCCGTGATCAATGCGCCAGCCACGACCACCATCAAGTTGTCCGGTGTGCTGGCGCGCAAGTTCGGCCGCGAGCACCGGCGGCGCCTGGACAGTGGCCAGGCCTGGGAGGTGTTCCGTGCCTTGCGCAACACCCTGGAAGGTTTCGAGCAAGAGATCCGCCGGCTCGACCGCCTGGGCATGCGCTTCGCGATCTTTCGCAATCGCCGCAACGTCGACAGCAATGCCTTCGCCCTGGGCGGCACCAGTGAACTGCGCATCGTCCCGGTGCTGGCCGGCAGCAAGCGTGGCGGCATCCTGCAGACCATCGTCGGCGCGGTGATGATCGTCGGCGGGCTGTACTTCGGGCAGACCTGGGCGGTGCAGATGGGCGCCGGCCTCATGGCCGGCGGCGTGATGCAGATGCTCAGCCCGCAGCCCAAGGGGCTCAAGCTCAGCGCCAGCCCTTCGAACACCCCAGGCTACGCCTTCGGCAATGCCCGCAACACCGTGACCACCGGCCTGCCGGTGCCGCTGTGCATCGGCAGGCGCCGCTGGGGCGGGGCGATCGTCAGCGCGGCCATCTACGCCGAGGATCGCCTGTGAGGGCAGGGCGCCACTCGGTCAATGCGGCTGCCCCTGGCAGCCGTCTTTCGCAGAAGGAGTTGCAATGTCAGCAGCCACCATTCATTCGCCGCTGACCCGTGTCAGGCTCGGCGGCCAACTGCGTCAGTTCGGCAAGACCTTCGAACTGGCGGTCAACACCCCGCGCGAGGCGATCAAGGCCTTGTGCGTGCTGCTACCTGGTTTCGAGCGGTTTCTCGCCAATGCCCGTTCGCGCGGGCTGGAGTTCGCCGTATTCAACGACCACCGCAATGTCGGCGAGGCGGAGCTCGGTTTCCAGGCCCGGGAGGAAATCCGCATTGTCCCGGTGGTCGCCGGCAGCAAGCGCGCTGGCACCCTGCAGACCATCGTCGGCGTCGTGATGATCGCCGCCGCCGCCATCTACAGCGGTGGCGTCGGTGCCGCGTTCGCCTCGGAGGGGACGGTGGGCTTCGTCGCCAACATGGGCGCGGCCATGGCGCTGGGAGGCGTCATGCAACTGCTCAGCCCGCAGCCCAAGGGGTTGAGCATGAGCCAGGCACCGGAGAACACCCCCGGCTACGCCTTCGGCGCGGCGCGCAACACCACCGCCTCGGGCAACCCGGTGCCGCTGTGCGTCGGCAAGCGGCGCTGGGGCGGCGCCATCATCAGCGCGGCGATCTACGCCGAGGACCGGCTCTGAGCGCCAGGGTCACAATGCCAGGTACAGCGCCATAGCGGTCCTGAACCCCCGGCCATATTCAGCCAACCGCCTCGGAGGCGGTTTTTTTACGCCTGGAGGAACACATGGGCGAAACCAACAGACCTGTGATCACCGGTCGCAAAGGTGGTCAGAAGAAGCCCAAGACGCCGGTCGAGGCGCCGGACAGCCTGCGCTCCATCGCGGTCGCCAAGATGCTCCTGGCCATCGGCGAGGGCGAGTTCGCCGGCACGCCGACCGCCCGCGACATCTACCTCGACGGCACGCCGTTGATGGACGACCAGGGCAACTACAACTTCCCTGGCGTCAAATGGGAGTGGCGCACCGGCTCGGTGGAGCAACCCCACATTCCCGGCATCCCGTCGGTGGACAACGAGATCAGCCAGGGCATCGAGCTGCGCAGCGACAAGCCCTGGGTCCATGCCATCAGTGACACCCGCCTGTCGGCGGTGCGTCTGCGCTTTGCCTGGCCAGCGCTGCAGGCCATGGATGGGGCCGGCAACATCAACGGTCATCGCATCGAGTATGTGGTCGAGGTGGCCACCGACGGCGGCGCCTACCAGGAAGTGCTCAAGGACGCGGTACATGGCAAGACCACCAGCACCTACGAGCGTACCCGGCGCATCGACCTGCCCAAGGCGACGACCGGCTGGACCTTGCGCGTGCGCCGGCTGACGGCGAACCAGAACAACAACAAGGTCGCCGACACCATGCAGCTCGCCGGCCTGACCGAGGTGATCGACGCCAAGCTGCGCTACCCCAACACGGCGCTGCTGTACATCGAGTTCTCCGCCGAGCAGTTCCGCAATATCCCGGCGGTGACCGTGGAATGCCGTGGCCGCAAGTGGCCGGTGCCGAGCAACTACGACCCGGACACTCGCGCCTACATCGGCGTGTGGGACGGCACCTTCAAGGAGGCCTGGACCGACAACCCGGCCTGGGTCACCTATGGCATCTGCACCAACGACCGCTTCGGCCTGGGCCGTCGGATCAAGCCCTGGATGGTCGACAAGTGGGAGCTGTACCGCATCGCCCAGTACTGTGACCAACTGGTGCCGGACGGCAAGGGTGGCCAGGAGCCGCGCTTCATCTGCAACCTCAACCTGCAGAGCAAGGCCGAGGCCTGGTCGTTGCTGCGCGATATCGCCGGTATCTATCGTGGTATGACCTACTGGGCCCAGGGCCAGCTGTACAGCCTGGCCGACATGCCGCGGGCCACCGACTTCGACTTCGCCTACACCCGCGCCAATGTCATCGGCGGCAAGTTCAACTATTCCAGCGGCTCGGAGCGCAGCCGCTACAGCCGGGCACTGATCAGCTACGACAACCCGCTCAACAGCTACGACACCGATGTCACGGTGGTCACCGACGAGAAGCTGCAGCGTCGCTACGGCGACAATCCGCTGGAGATCAGCGCCATCGGTTGCACCCGCGAGTCCGAAGCGCAACGCCGTGGCAAATGGGCGCTGGCGACCAACGCCCGGGACCGTGGTATCAGTTTCCGGGTGGGCATGGACGGGCGTATCCCGTTGCCGGGCTTCGTCATTCCGGTGGCCGACGAACTGCTCGCCGGGCGCGCCATCGGCGGGCGAATCGCCACCGCCAGCGGCCGCCAGGTCACCCTCGACCGTGACACCCAGGCCAAGCCGGGCGACCGGCTGATTCTCAACCTGCCCGACGGCACCTGCGAGGCGCGCACGGTGGACGCTGTCGAAGGCCGCCGCCTGACGCTGACCACCGCCTACAGCGTCGCCCCCGAGGCCGAGCTGGTCTGGGCCCTGGATGCGCCGGACCTGAGCGTGCCGCTGTACCGGGTGACCAGCGTGTCGCGCCCGGAGCCTGGGATCTACGAGATCAGCGCGGTGCAGTACGAGCCGAGCAAGTTCGCCCACATCGACAGCGGCGCGCGGCTGGAGGAGCGTCCGATCAGCGTCACGCCGATCAACCTGGTGCCACCACCGGCCAGTGTCAGCCTGGCCAGCAACCATGCTGTCAGCCAGGGACTGGCGGTCAGCACCCTGACCATTTCCTGGCCCGCCGTGGCTGGCGCGGTGGCCTACGAAGTGGAGTGGCGCAAGGACGATGGCAACTGGGTCAGCCTGCCACGCAGCGGCGCCACCAGCGTCGATGTCGTGGGCATCTACGCCGGTGACTACCTGGCCCGGGTGCGTTCGATCAGCGTGGGCGAGATCACCTCGATCTGGAAGCTGTCCGCGCTGACCACGCTGCAGGGCAAGGTCGGCACGCCAGCGGCGGTGGCGGAGCTGCTGGCGACCAGCAAGGTGTTCGGCATCGGCCTGAACTGGCGGTTCCCGGAGGGCACAGGCGATACCCAGCGCACGGAAATCTGGCATGGCACCAGTGCCAACCGCGCCGAGGCGAAGAAGCTCGGCGACTTCGCCTACCCGCAGGCCGAGCATGAGCTGCAGGGCCTGGCCGCCGGCGCGCAGCTGTTCTTCTGGGCGCGCCTGGTGGACCGTAGCGGCAACGTCGGCAAATGGTACCCGGACGGCATCGGCGTGCGCGGCCAGTCCAGCGCCGAGCAGAGCGACTATGACCGCTACTTCTCCGGCAAGATCAGCGAGTCGGCGCTGGGCAAGCACCTGTTCGACCGTATCGAGTTGATCGATGGCACGGGCAACGGCTCGGTGAACCAGCGCCTGCAAAGCCTGAACAGCGACGTGCAGTCGCGCCTGGACGACGTTTCCCGCGCCGCCAACGCGCTGAGCTACGACTCGGCCAAGGCCTACGTGGCGGGCGATATCGTGCGCCAGGCCCAGGGCCTGTACCAGGCGCTCAAGGCGGTGCCGATCAAGACGCCACCACCGAGCGCCGCCTATTGGCTGGACATCGGCCAGGTGGTCAAGGACAGCAACGGCCTGGCGGCGCGGATGAGCAAGGCGGAAAGCCAGATCACCGCCGCCGAAGGCGTCAACACGGTGCAGAACACCCAGCTCACCGGGCTGCAGAGCGCGCTGTCGGGCAAGGCCGATGCCGCGGCCGTGACCACCCTGAGCAACAAGGTCAGCGAGGCCCAGGGCAAGCTCGACAGCCAGGCCAGCGCGATCACCGGCCTCAAGGCCGCCCTGGGCCAGCAGCCGGACAACCTGGTGATCAAGGGCGACTTCGAGGATGGCGACGCCCAGCCCTGGACCTTCGACGCCAAGCTCTACCCGGCGCCCGTGGTCGTGGTCCCGACGAACCTGGCCGGTACCCGCTACGGCAAGGCCATCGCCTTCTACGGCAACAGCTTCTGCGGTACCGGCAACAACATCCTCTGCGCCTCGGACGAGCATTTCGACCTGGCGGCCGAGGTCAGTGCCGACGAAATGTCCGCCGGACAGACCGCGCAGCTGCAGATGCAGTTCTACGACAAGGACAACAAGAACCTCGGCTACCTGGTCGCCTTTAGCTTCCCGGCTGCCAGCGCCCAGGGTTTCCGCAAGCTCGCCGGGCGGGTCAAGGCGCCGGCCGGCGCGGTCAAGGGGCGCATCCTCACCCGCACTGAACCGGCCAACGGCAGCGGCCGTTCGCTGTGGTGCAACATCGTCGCCCGGCGTGTCACCCAGGCCGACAATGCCAACGCCAGCGCCATCAGCGAGCTGGGCGCGACGGTCAGCCAGCAGGGCCAGACCTTGGTCGCCCAGGGTTCGTCCATCACCGACCTGACCAGTCGCGTCGGCGACGTGGCGGGCCAGGCAGCCGGCCAGGCCAAGGCCATCAGCACCCTGCAGACCCAGGCGACCCAGCTCGACGGCAAGGTCAGCGCCCAGGGCACGCGCCTGGATGGCATCTACGCCCAGGTCAACCCGCCGCTGGCGGGCAGCGGTACCGACCTGGCGGGTGCCAGCCAGACGTTCGTCGGCGTGTGGTCCGAGCAGTCGGCGCGCATCGAGGAAGGCCTGGCCATGGCGCGCAAGCTCGACACCGTGCAGGTGCAGCAGGGCCAGACCAATGCCTCGGTGCAGCAGATCAGCCAGGCGCAGGTCGGGATCGACAAGAAGCTGTCGACGATGTGGTCGGTGAAGATGGAGGTGACCAACGACGGCCAGTACGTGGCAGCGGGCGTGTCCCTTGGCATCGAGGACAAGCAGAGCCGGTTCCTGGTGCGCGCCGACAATTTCTCGGTGGTCGGCACCCAGGCCGGTGGCCAGGTGTTCACGCCGTTCTCGGTGAACAACGGCCAGGTGTTCATGAACTCCGCGCTGATCCAGGACGGTGCTATCAGCAGCGCCAAGATCGGCAACGTCATCCAGTCGAACAACTACGTGCCCGGCAAGACCGGCTGGCGCCTGGACAAGAGCGGCGCGTTCGAGATCAACGGCTCGGTGGATGGCCAGGGCCGCCTGGTGATCACCAACCAGCTGATCCAGATCTTCGACGCCAACAACACCCTGCGCGTGCGCATGGGGATCTGGGGGTGATGGATGAAGACAGGGCTACAAACCTGGACTGAAAACGGCAGCCTGAGCCTGGATACCAGCAACCGGCTGGGCACCCTGCTTGGCTCGGTGATCACCGGGACGCGCGCGGGGAGCCTCGTCGTGCCGCAACTGACACGGGGCGAAGCGTTCTATTTCTACCATCCAGAGCTGCTGCCAACGCGCTATGCCTGGTCGCAGCTGCCCTACGAGCTGATCTACCCGTTGGTCAAGCTGGAAGGTCAGGTGATCAGCTGGAGCTTTCCCGCATTCCGTTACACAGGCGCCTACGCCCAGTACGGCTATGCCGTGTCGGTTGAAATTCACTATGGAGTGTTCTGATGGGACTGGAGGTCTTTGCCGAGGGCAACCATATCCAGCTGACCGGGAACAACCCGGTGCTCAGCCTGGTTCACAAGCAGACGGTCAACCTGGTGCAGGGGTTCGATCCGTACAACCGCTCAGCCATGTTTGGCGCCGACATCGCGCTGCCCAGGCAGGGGCTGATCCTGTTGGGCGATACCAACGGGGAGTACATCTCCGTCGAGTATGGGCTGGGCGCGCGCGATATCGTCAGGTTCGTCTGTTTCAACCCAGCGGTCATCACGTTCTATGTGTTCGGCAAGGCGCCCATTTCCTCGAGCAACTGGGGCGTGCAGAGTTACTCGGCGCAAGGCGAGCTGCTGTACGACTCCAGCCACAAGACGCTGCGGATCGCCTACGCGGGCGTGATGCCCAGGGAAGGGGTGAGCTTTCCGGTACAGCCGGGCAATACCTACGCGGCCGGGCTGGCCTACTACCGTCGGTACTACATCGTGCCGCCTTACCACACGGCGACCTTCGTCCAGCGTGACATGCTCCGTGTCACCCAAGGCAAGGTCAGTCTCGGTCGACGGTTGGCGTTCATCGAGGACAGCAAGTACTCCGACGAAATCTTCTACGAAGCCACCGACGGGTATGCCGACCCCCAGCCCAATCCGACGTCGCATCTGATCGTCGCGGCCG
>NZ_JAOCDM010000004.1 GCF_029840925.1 Pseudomonas sp. GD03858 | reverse complement strand
CCGCAGGTGACCGCGTACTTCTGCGCCAGGCGCAGGCCCGGCAGGGTCTTGCGGGTGTCGAGCAGGCGCACCTGGGTGCCCTCCACCAGGTCGGCCAGAAAACGCGCGCGGGTGGCCACGCCCGAGAGCATCTGCAGGAAGTTCAGCGCCGTGCGCTCACCGCTGAGCAGCGAGCGTGCCGGGCCTTCAAGATGGAACAGCGCCTGGTTGGCCGTGGCCCGCTCGCCATCGGTCACCTGCCAATGCACCGCGACTCGCGGGTCGAGCTGGCGAAATACCGCATCGACCCAGGCGGTGCCGGCGACCACGCAGTCCTCGCGGGTGATGATGGTGGCCTTGGCCAGGCGCTCGGCCGGGATCAGCTGGGCGGTGATGTCGCCGCTGCCGATGTCTTCCAGCAACGCGCGGCGCACGTTGGCTTCGATTTCGGCGGTCAGGTCGGCGAGACGTAGGTTCGGCATGGTCGGCTCCACAAGCTAGGTGGCGGCGATTATAGGGCAGGGGGGCGGCGTGTACAGCTGCCTGGCCGATGACCTTTGGTCGGGACGCGCGAGCGGATTGGCGATTGCAGTGTCAGTTCAGGGCGTGCGAATACGCGCTGGCAGCTGTCACTTTTTTCACCGATAATGGCGCCCAGTATTTGGCGTCATAGCTTTGACGATTTTCCTTCCAGTCGAACAACCAACATCCAGCAAGGAGTCCGGGATGCATAAAGAAGGCAAGGTGGTGCCCTTGGCGACCACCCTCGACCGGGGCGCGCGCGCGTCCTCGCCGTGCCTTCCCGTGCTGCTCCTGCAAGTGCGCGACAAGGCTGCCCTGCAACTGCGCCAGGGCTTGCAGGCGTTGTTCGACAATGCCGACGACACCCTCTTCGAGATGGCCGACAAGGCCAGTGGGCGTCTCGACCAGAACCTCTACTTCGAAGCCATGCGCGACCTGCGCCTCAAGCGCAAGAGCATCGAGCGTGGCTTCCTCGATACCTTCTACGATGCCTTCGCCCGCATTGGGCAGAACGATGCGCTGGCGTCGCTGGTCCGTGCGCAGCTGGCCCAGGGCGGGGTGTCGCTGGAGCGCTCGGTGGCGGTGCAGGCCATGGTCGACCGGGTGCTGTCGCGCGATGGCTTCATGCTCGAGCACCTGAACCTGCGTTTCGCCGCATTGCTCGAGACGCCCCTGGACGAGCCACGCAACCCGCTTGGTCCCGCCAGCCTGTGTGGCTATTTCCTCGAGGCCGGGCGCAGCCTGGGCGTGGGCGCCAACGTCAAGCTGGTGCTGCTCAAGCTGTTCGAGCGCGCGGTGCTGCGTGACCTCGACTTGCTGTATGGCGAAGCCAACCAGTTACTGGCCAGTGCCGGGGTATTGCCCGACCTCAAGCCCTCACCGCGTCGACGCGCCGAGGACCGACGCGACATCGCCCGGCGCACGCCGACTGATCCGGCCTTGCATGCGCCAGGGGCGGACAGCGCCGGCCAGGCGTTCTTCGCCTCCCTGCAGGCGTTGCTGGCGCCAACCCGGGGCCGCGTGGCACCGCGCCTGCATACCGTCGGCGTGGCCCAGCCGATCAGCAGTGGCGACCTGCTGCGACTGCTCACCCACCTGCAGCACTACGTGCCGGCGCCCGGCGAGCCGGACGACTTCAACCTCGGCCAGCAACTCGAACAGCTGCTGCTGCGGGTCAGCGTGCGCAGTGGCACGCGTCGGCGCATCGCCACCAGCGACGAGGACATGATCAACCTGGTGGACCTGCTGTTCGCCTTCATCCAGGCAGACGCCAACCTGCCCGCGAGCCTGCGGGCGTTGATCGGCCGCCTGCAGATCCCGCTGCTCAAGGTGGCGCTCATCGACAAGGGGGTGTTCAGCCGCGCCAGCCACCCGGCGCGCCGCCTGCTCAACGAGATCGCGTCGGTGGCGATCGGTTGGGAGAACAGCGCCGAAGGCCTGCGCGACAGTCTGCACCTGCAGGTGGAACGTATCGTCCAGCGTCTGCTCAACGACTTTTCCGAGGACTGCGGACTGTTCAGCGAGCTGCTCGAGGAGTTTCTGGCGTTCAGCCAGGACGAGCGGCGGCGCAGCGAGTTGCTGGAACAGCGCACCCGTGACGCGGAGGAAGGCCGGGCGCGGGCGCTGCTGGCGCGCCAGCGGGTACAGCACGAACTGAACCTGCGTCTGCGCGGCCGGGTGCTGCCGCGTGCGTTGGTGCAGATGCTGGAACAGGCCTGGAGCCAGGTACTGCTGCTGGCCTGGCTGAAGCAAGGCGATACTTCCACGGCATGGGACGAGGCGCTGGCGACGGTGGACGAGCTGCTCGCCAGCGTCGCGCCGCAGCAGGACCCATCCCGTCTGCTGGCCCGGGTACCGAGCCTGCTCAAGGCCCTGCGCGAGGGCCTGGCGGGCGTGGCGCTGGACTCGGCGGTCACGCGCGACTTTTTCCTGCAACTGGAGCAGTTGCACCTGCGGGCCTGTGGCGGGGCGCTGCAAGGTGACGATGATCTGCCCGAAGTGCTGGTGCAGGACGATATCGTCCTGGCTGTCAGCGATGAGCTCGCCCCGAGGCCATGCCTGCAGCTCGACGACCAGGATCCGGCCCTGCGTCAGGTGCAGCGCCTGCCCGTCGGCACCTGGGTCGAGGTGCTGGATGATGACGAGCCGCTGCGCTGCAAGCTGGTGGCGCGCATCGACAGCAGCGATCGCATCGTGTTCGCCAACCGTACCGGCCTGAAGGTCCGCGAGTGGAGTCGCGCCGGGCTCGCCGTGGCGCTGCGCCGTGGCGAGGTGCGCCTGCTCGATGCCGGCTCGCTGTTCGAGCGCGCCCTGGACGCGGTGCTCGAGCAATTGCACGGGCAGCGGCCGCAGTGATGCCGCCGGCGCCCTGAAATCCGCGCACAATCATTTACATGCAAGCGCCATCGGCGCACGGCATACTGACGGCCTGCCTCCGGCGTTTTTCAGGATCTGCCCCATGCAATTGGACCGTGCGACCGGCTGGTTCTCCGGCGTCAGCCACTGCCCCTCGCCGAATTTCAATGCCCGCCCCGAGGGCGAGGCCATCTCGCTGCTGGTCATTCACAACATCAGCCTGCCGCCTGCCTGTTTCGGTACCGGCAAGGTGCAGCAGTTCTTCCAGAACCGCCTGGACCCGAACGAGCATCCCTATTTCGCGAGCATCAACCACCTGACTGTCTCGGCGCACCTGTTCGTCGAGCGCGATGGCGCGGTGACCCAGTTCGTCTCGTTGCTCGATCGCGCCTGGCATGCCGGGGTGTCGCGCTTCGGCGAGCGTGAGGGGTGCAACGATTTTTCCATCGGTATCGAGCTCGAGGGCACCGACGAGCTGCCCTACACCGATGCCCAGTACGCCACCCTGGAGCGGCTGACCCGCGAGATCCGTGCGGCCTGGCCGGTGATCGACTCGCAACGCATCCGCGGCCACAGCGATATCGCCCCGCAGCGCAAGACCGATCCCGGCCCGGCCTTCGACTGGGCGCGTTATCGGGCTGCGCTGCAACGCAACGAGGACAAGGCATGAGTTTTCTGGTGTTGGTGCTGGCGCTGTGGGTCGAGAAATTCTCCGCCTTGCGCCAGCGGTTGCAGCGCGACGGCTTCTATCTGGGCGAGCTGGTGCGTCTGGAGCGCAATGGCAAGGTCCATCCCTGGTGGACGCTGGCCATCCTGATCCTCGCGCCAGTGGCGCTGCTGGCGCTGCTGCTGCATGTGCTGGAGCCGGTGGCCTACGGCCTGCTGGCGCTGCCGGTGCATCTGCTGGTGCTGGTCTACAGCCTGGGGCGTGGCGATGTGAAAACGGCGCTGGGGCCGTTTCGTGATGCCTGGCGCCGAGGTGACGAGCAGGCCGCGCTGCATGTGGCCGAGCGTGACCTGGGGCTGGCGGCCGACGATGCCCAGGGCCTGATCAAACGGGTCCAGGGGCATCTGCTGTGGCAGGCCTACCAGAGCTTCTTCGCGGTGATCTTCTGGTACTTCCTGCTGGGCCCGGGCGCGGCACTGGCCTATCGCTTGCTCGCCCTGACCGCCGACAACAGCCGTCAGCCGGCGCTCAAGACCCTGGCCGGGCAGCTGCGCCATGCCATGGACTGGTTGCCGGTGCGGGTGATGGCGGTGAGCTTCGCCCTGGTCGGCAACTTCGTCGCGGTGACCCGGGTGATGCTGCACGAACTGCTCGACTGGCACATCAGCGCCGGGCACCTGGTGGCCAAGGTCGGGCGCGTGGCCGATGACATTCCCGAGGAAGAAGATCGCCAGCGCGGCCTGGAGCGACTGGACAGTCTGTGGGAACTGCTGCTGCGCTGCGCGGTGTTGTGGTATGCCTGCTTTGCCCTGTGGACCGTTCTGGTCTGAGGTATTGCCGGCCAATACACGCCACGTTTAACCATAAGTTACAAACCTTGAATTCAATTTGCGCTATACAAGGCTTCGGCCCACAGATGGCCTAGTGCTACCCCGCAGAAAAACAAGAATTCAAGGAGGTGACCTGTGAAGCGTCTGCTCTATCCGGCCATCGCACTGATGGACCGTCTGAGTTTCGGCATGAAGTTCAGCCTGATCAGCGTCCTGTTCTTCCTGCCCATGCTGGTCACCAGCTTCTATCTGGTCCGCGATGCCTACAGCCAGCTCCAGGCCACCCGTGGCGAGCTGCAAGGGCTGGTGCCGCTCGCCGAGAGCCTGGCCCTGCGCGGCGACCTGGAGACCTTGGGCAACCTGTTGCAGATCAACGCCGTGCTCGGCCAGTCGGGCCAGGCCGGTGATGTGGAGAGCCGCGTTGCCACCCAGCAGGACAAAGTCCAGGCCCTGCTCGATAACCTCGAAGGCAGCGACCCGGCAGTCGAAGCCAAGCGCGGCGAACTGGCCGAGGCCTTTGCCCGCGCCAGGGGCGAGACATCGCTGCAGAACAAGCTGGCGCTGTTCGACAAGCTGCTGGTCCAGGCTCAGGTACTGGGCAGGCTGGTCGCCAGCCAGGCGGGGCTGACGCAGGACAGCGAGGCCTCGGTACGCCAGCTCAGCGAGCTGATCGGCAGCGCTACGGCGCAGGTCACCCAGGCGATCGGTGAAGGCCGGGCGATGGGCGCCGTGGCGCTTGGGCGTGGCTTCATGGATTCCTCCGCCAGCGCACGCTTCGAAGACCTGCTGCAGCGTCTGGAACGCTTGTCCGCCGATTATGCGCTGCGCCTCGACGACGCCCTGGCGGCCGATACGCAGGCCAAGGCCGCCCTTGACGCCAGTGCCCAGGCCAGTCAGGCCACGGTCAGGCAGGCCGCGACGTTGTTCGAGGACCAGGTGGTGGTGGCCGAGACCCTGGACAGCCCCTGGGCCGCTTTCTACCAGCAATCCAGCGAACTGATGGCCCAGACCTATCGCCTCAACGACGCCGTGCTCGCGCACCTGCAAGGGCAACTGGAGCATCGCCTGGGCCAGCACCAGTTGCGCATGGTCGCACTGGTTGCCGCCCTGGCCACGGTGTTCGCGCTGATCATCTATCTGTACAGCGGCTTCTATGTCTCCACCCGCGCCACCCTCGGCAATCTGGGGCGCGCCATGGATCAGGTGGCCGCCGGCGACATGACCGTCAGCTTCCAGGCCAGCAGCCAGGACGAGCTGGGTGAGTTGGGGCGTGGCTTCAACGAGACCGTGCGGCGCATTCGCGGCCTGATCGAGCAAGTCGGCAAGACCGTGGTCACGGTCGAGGAGCAGGCCGGCCAGGTGCTGTCGGTATCCAGTCGCAGCAACCAGGCGGTCAGCGGCCAGCGCGAGCAGATCGAGCAGGTGGCCACGGCCATGAACCAGATGAGCGCCACGGCGCTGGAGGTCGCGCGCAGTGCCGCCCTGGCCGCCGAGGGCGCGCAGCGCGTCAATCACGAGAGCGCTTCGGGGCGCGACCTGGTGGCCAGCCAGCAGGGCAGCATCGCCCGCCTGGCCGGCGAGATCGACCAGAGCGTGGCCACGGTGAACCAGCTGGCGGGCGACAGCCAGGCCATCGGGCGCGTGCTGGAAGTGATCCGCAGCATCGCCGAGCAGACCAACCTGCTGGCGCTCAACGCCGCCATCGAAGCCGCCCGGGCTGGGGAACAGGGCAGGGGCTTCGCGGTGGTTGCCGATGAAGTGCGCACCCTGGCCAGGCGTACCCAGGACTCCACCGAGGAAATCGCGCAGATGATCCAGCGTCTGCAAGAGGGCGTGGGCGCGGCGGTGCGGGTGATGGGCAGCAGTCACCAGATGGCCGCTGGTACCGTGGACGAAGCGCGCCAGGTGCAGCAGGCGCTGGGCAACATCCTCGGCGCGGTGGGCGGGATCGTCGAGCAGAACCAGCAGATCGCCGCCGCCGTCGAGCAGCAGACCGCCGTGGCCCACGACATCGACCAGAACATCGTGGCGATCAACCGGGCGGCGCAGGCCACGACCGAGGGCGCCTGCCAGACCGAGGACGCCAGCCGGGCGTTGTCGGCGCAGGTGGTGGAGCTCAAGCGGTTGATCGGGGCGTTTCGGGTGTGATCGATGGCGGTACGTTCCCTGCTGGAGATCACCTGCGTAGGGAACTTAGTGGGAGCAACTGTCTTGCTCAATTTTTAGAATCTGGCGCGCTCCCTGTGGGAGCGGGCTTGTCGGGACGCCGAACCGCCGCGAACACGGGCGAAGCCCGTGCCATCCACCACAGTGTCGGCCTCGCGGGTAAACCCGCTCCCACAGAATCTAGCTAAATCAATGAGTTACATTCAGGTCTGCAGGAGTGGCCTGCCAGCCAAACAGCTCGCAGGCATTGCGGCTGCTGGCCTCGGCCAGCAGTCCTGGGTCTATCCCCATGACCTCGGCCAGCGCCTGGGCAATCTCGGGTAGGTGTTCCGGGCTGTTGCGCAGCCCTGGGAACATCGCCGGAGCCATGTCCGGCGCATCGGTCTCCAGCACCACGCTGTCCAGCGGCAAGCGCGGCAGCGTCTTGCGCAGGCGCAATGCCTGCGGCCAGGTGCCGGCACCGCCGAGCCCCAGCTTGAAGCCCAGCTTGATGTACTCCCGCGCCTCTTCGTAGCTGCCGGCAAAGGCATGGATGATCCCCGCCCGCGCCGGCTTGTAGCGCTTGAGCGTGGCGATCACCTGGGCATGGCTGCGACGCACGTGCAGCAGCGAGGGCAATTGGAAGTCGCAGGCCAGTTGCAACTGGGCCTCGAACAGTGCCTGTTGGCGCGCTGGGTCCAGCTCGGGCAGGTAGTAGTCCAGGCCGAACTCGCCGACCGCGCAGAGCTTAGGGTCGCCCCGCAGGCGTTCTAGCCAGTCGCGCAGTCGCACCAGGTGCTCGGGCCGGTGCTGCTCCAGGTACACCGGGTGCAGCCCCAGCGCCGCGTACACGCGCTCATCGCTGCAGGCCAGGTCCCACACGCGCTGGAAATTGTCCTGCGACACCCCCAGCACCACCATGCGCTCCACCCCGCGCGCCGCCGCGTTGGCCAGCAGGCGCGAACGGTCGGCGTCGAAGTCGGGGAAGTCGAGGTGGGTGTGGGTGTCGATCAGGCGCATGCTCAGGCCTTGGCGATCCGTTGCTTGAAGGTGCGGCCGATGGCGTGCACGCCGGGTTCGTAGCGCTTGTCTTCGATGGCGGCCAGGGCCAGCTCCAGTGCGGTGGCGGCGATCAGCCCATGCTGCTGGGCCATGGCGTTGACCGGCAGCGGCAGGAAGTCGAGCAGCTGGTTGTCGCCGAAGGTACCCAGTTGCAGCTGGCGCGAATCCTCCGGGCGTGCCTGCAGGGTGTCGAACACGCCCTGCAGCAGCACGTAGGAGGTCGTCACCAGGGCGTCCGGCAGGCCGCCCAGTTCATCGATCAATTGCTGCATCAGACGCTGGCCGCACTCGCGGCTGAAGGCTTCGCCCTGATAGCGACGCGCTTCGCCATCGAAGCCTTGCAGGGCTTCGTCGAACCCACCGGCGCGGGCCTGGCTCACCGACAGCTCCGGGCGGGCGCCGATCAGGGCGATGCTACGCGGACGGGTGCTCAGCAGGCTCTGGGCCAGTTGGCGGCTGGCGTCGCGGTCGTCGCTGATCACCGAGCAGAAGTGCGCCGGGTCCAGGCGTCGGTCGATGGCGATTACCGGCAGGCCCTTGGCTTGCAGTTCGCGATAGCTGTCGTCTTCCGGTGGCAGGCAGCTGGCGACGAACAACGCATCGCAGCGCCGGGCGCGGAACAATTGCTGCAACTGGCGCTCGCTGTCGGGCTGGTCGTCGCTGCTGGCGATCAGCAACTGGTAGCCGCGGGCGCGGGCGCCTTGCTCCAGCTGCTTGGCGATGCGGGCGTAGCTGGGGTTCTCCAGATCCGGGAGAATGAAGCCCAGTGTGCGGGTATGCCGGCTGCGCAGGCCGGCGGCCTGGGGGTTGGGCGTGAAGCCGTGGGCCTCGACCACCGCGCGCACGCGCTCGACGGTGCTGTTGCTGATGCGTTGCTGTTCGGCCTTGCCATTGATGACGTAGCTGGCGGTGGTCACGGACACACCGGCCAGACGGGCGATATCGCTGAGTTTCACCGAATTTTCCTTGTTGTTTCCGGGACTGGCTGCGGGGCTTGACCGGCTAGTTTCACCCATCGGCGGGCCCGCGCGCAGACGACCATTGTCGCAATTGTCCGACAGGATGGGGCTTTTTCGTCGGCAGATTATCGAGTAACGTGGCCGTCTGGTCAGATTAAACGTTTCAGCAAGGCGAAATTTCCTGCCGCGAAATCCGTATTCGCCCCTTGCGCTGTTCGTTTTGGCGGCTTTTGCCGGCGAATTCCACAACAATACCTCGGTGGCCGACTGGGCCGCCGCAAAAGGAGAGGGTCATGCTCGAGCTTGCCGTGGAGCAGATTGCCATGGGCCAGCGCGCCGCCGACAAGGGTCAGGCACTGGCGTTGCTGGCCGACCGGCTGGTTGCCGATGGTCTGGTCGCAGAGGGTTATCTGGCGGGGTTGCAGGCCCGGGAGGCGCAAGGCTCGACCTTCCTTGGCCAAGGCATCGCCATCCCCCACGGCACGCCGCAGACCCGTGATCAGGTGTTCGCCACCGGCGTGCGCCTGTTGCAGTTTCCCGATGGCGTGGACTGGGGCGATGGCCAGATCGTCTACCTGGCCATTGGCATCGCCGCGCGTTCCGATGAACACCTGCGCCTGCTGCAACTGCTGACCCGCGCCCTGGGCGAGACCGACCTGGCCGAAGCGTTGCGTCGGGCCGCCAGCGCCGAGGCGCTGCTCAAGCTGCTGCAAGGCGCGCCACGGGAGCTGGCGCTGGATGCCCAGCTGGTTGGCCTCAACCTGGCGGCGGAAGACTTCGACGAGCTGGCCTGGCGCGGCGCTCGCCTGTTGCAACGGGCCGGGTGCGCCGACAGCGGTTTCGCCGCCGTGCTGCAGCAGACCGAAGCGCTGCCGCTGGGTGAGGGCCTTTGGTGGCTGCACAGCGAACGCGAGGTGCGCCAGCCGGGCCTGGCTTTCGTCACCCCGCAACAGCCACTGCGCTACCGTGACCAGCCGCTCAATGGCCTGTTCTGCCTGGCCAGCCTCGGCGCCGCCCATCAGGCCCTGCTCGAACGGCTGTGCGAGGTATTGATCGAGGGCCGAGGGCAGATGCTCTACCAGGCCACCAGCAGCCGCGCGGTGCTCGAAGTGCTCGGCGGCGAGGCGCCCGCCGATTGGCCGAGCGCGCGCGCGCTGCTGGCCAACGCCCATGGCCTGCACGCTCGCCCGGCCAAGGTGCTGGCGCAGTTGGCCAAGGGCTTCGAGGGGGAGATCCGTGTACGTGTGCAAGGCAGCGACCAGCCCGCCGTTTCGGTGAAGAGCCTGAGCAAGTTGCTGAGCCTCGGCGTGCGCCGTGGCCAGGTTCTGGAATTGATCGCCGAGCCGGGCGTTGCCGCCGATGCCTTGCCAGTGCTGCTGGCTGCCATCGAGCAGGGGCTGGGCGAGGACGTAGAGCCCTTGGCGCAAACGGCAGCGGTGGAGCAGTCACCGGTCGAAACCCTCCAGGCCCCGGCGCCCGGCAGCACCCTGCAGGGTGTCGCGGCCGCGCCGGGTATCGCCAGTGGCCCGGCCCATGTCTGCGTCGAGCGCGAGATTGACTATCCGCTGCGCGGCGAGTCGCCCGGCCAGGAGCGCGCCAGTTTGCGAGCGGCCATCGACAAGGTGCACGCCGACCTGCAGGCCCTGGTGCAACGCAGCGACAAGGCCATCGGCGAAATCTTCGTCACCCACCAGGAAATGCTGGCCGATCCGGCCCTGACCGACGACGTCGAGCTGCGCCTGGCCCAGGGCGAGAGCGCCGCCGCCGCATGGATGGCGGTGATCGAGAGCGCCGCCCGCCAGCAGGAGGCGCTGCACGATGCGCTGCTGGCCGAGCGCGCCGCCGACCTGCGCGACATCGGTCGCCGGGTGCTGGCACAGCTGTGTGGCGTGCAGCAGGGCGCCGAACCCGAACAACCCTACGTGCTGGTGATGGCCGAGGTCGGTCCGTCCGATGTTGCCCGCCTGGACCCGACCCGGGTCGCCGGTATCGTCACCGCCCAGGGCGGCGCCACGGCGCACAGCGCCATCGTCGCCCGGGCCTTGGGCATTCCGGCGGTGGTCGGGGCCGGGGCGGCGATACTGTTGCTGCAAAGCGGCACGCCGCTGCTGCTCGACGGCCAGCGCGGACGCGTCGTGGTCGCGCCGCCAGAGGCCGAGTTGCAACGGGCCCTGGCCGAGCGCGATGCCCGTGAGCGCCGGTTGCAGATCGCCTGGGCCAACCGCCATGAGCCCGCGCAGACTCGCGACGGCCATGCCGTCGAAGTGTTCGCCAACATCGGCGAAAGCAACGGCATCGAAAAGGTGGTGGAGCAGGGCGCCGAAGGCATTGGCCTGCTGCGCACCGAACTGATCTTCATGGCCCATTCACAGTTGCCTGACGTGGCGACCCAGGAGGCCGAATACCGTCGGGTGCTCGATGGCCTGAACGGGCGGCCACTGGTGGTCCGTACCCTCGATGTGGGTGGCGACAAACCTTTGCCGTACTGGCCGATCGCGGCCGAGGAAAACCCCTTCCTCGGCGTGCGTGGCGTGCGCCTGACCCTGCAACGTCCGCAGGTGATGGAGGATCAGCTGCGCGCCCTGCTGCGCGCGGCGGATGGCCGCCCGCTGCGTATCATGTTCCCCATGGTCGGCCAACTGCACGAGTGGCGCGCCGCCAAGGCCATGGTCGAGCAGCTGCGCCAGGAGATCCCGGTGGCCGATCTGCAGGTGGGCATCATGGTCGAGGTGCCCTCGGCTGCCTTGCTGGCGCAGCAGCTGGCTCGCGAAGTGGACTTCTTCAGCATCGGCACCAACGACCTCACCCAGTACACCCTGGCCATCGACCGTGGCCACCCGAGCCTCTCGGCCCAGGCCGACGGCTTGCACCCGGCGGTGCTCAACCTGATCGACATGACCGTGCGCGCCGCCCATGCCCAGGGCAAGTGGGTGGGCATATGCGGCGAGCTGGCGGCCGATTCGCAAGCGGTGGCGGTGCTGCTGGGCCTGGAGGTGGACGAGCTGAGCGTCGCCGCCCGCAGCATCCCTGAAGTCAAGGCACTGGTGCGCCAGGCCGACCTTTCAACGGCCCGCGCCCTGGCGCGCGAGGCCCTGCGACAAGACAGCGCCGAGGCAGTTCGGGCGCTGGTGGAGCGTTATTGATGGCCAAGATCCTCACCCTCACCCTCAACCCGGCGCTGGACATCACCATCGGCCTCGAGCGGCTGCGCCCCGGCGCGGTCAACCGCAGCCAGGCCCAGCACAGCCATGCCGCCGGCAAGGGGCTGAACGTCGCCCAGGTGCTGGCCGATCTGGGCCACCAGGTGACCGTCGGCGGTTTCCTCGGGCTCGACAACCTGGCGCCGTTCGAGGCGCTGATCGCCCAGCGCGGGTTTGTCGATTGCTTCGTCCGCGTGGCGGGCGAGACCCGCAGCAACATCAAGCTGGTCGAAGCCGATGGCCAGATCACCGATATCAATGGGCCGGGGCCCGAGGTCGACGAGGCCGCTCGCGACACCTTGTTGCGCCGCCTGGCTCAGGTGGCCCCAGGGCATGATGCCGTGGTGGTGGCTGGCAGCCTGCCGCGGGGGATCAGCCCCGAGTGGTTGCGCGAGCTGCTGCTGATGCTCAAGTCGCTGGGCCTGAAGGTGGCCCTGGACAGCAGCGCGGACGCCTTGCGCGCTGGCCTGGAAGCCGCGCCCTGGCTGGTCAAGCCCAACACCGAGGAGCTGGCCGAGGTGCTCGGGTTGCCCGTGCAGGACCCGGTCGGCCAGCGCGCCGCCGCGCAGCGGTTGCTGGCCAGCGGCATCGAGCATGTGGTGGTGTCCCAGGGCGAGCAGGGCGTGAGCTGGTTCGCCGCCGACCTGGCACTGCACGCGCAACCGCCGAAAGTGCGCATCGCCAGCACGGTAGGTGCCGGTGATTCGCTGGTGGCGGGCATGGTCCATGGCCTGCTTCAGGCCGAAGCCCCCACCGTCACCTTGCGCCGCGCCACCGCCATCGCCGCCCAGGCGGTCACTCAGGTCGGTTTCGGCATCCACGATCGCGAGCAACTGGCGCGGCTGGAAGCCGCCGTGCACCTGGCAGAACAACAAGAAGAGGGCTGCTGATGAACATCGCCATTGTCACCGCCTGTCCCAACGGCCAGGTATCCAGCGTGCTCAGCGCCCGCCTGCTGGCCGCCGCGGCCCAGCGTCGGGGCTGGAGCACCAGTGTCGAGGTGCAGGATGCCGAGCACCCCGAGCGCCGCCTGACGCCAGCACAGATCCTGGAGGCCGACTGGGTGCTGGTGGTCAGCACCGGGCCGGTGGACCTGGCGCGCTTCGCGGGCAAGCGTCTGTTCCAGAGCACGCCGGCCCAGGCGCTGGCGGACCGTGAAGGCTTTCTCGACGAAGCCGCGGCCGGGGCTCGGGTGCGAGAGGCGGCGCCATCCTCACGGCAGCGCGCGCCGAAGATCGTCGCGGTGACCGCCTGCCCGACCGGCGTGGCCCACACCTTCATGGCCGCCGAAGCCCTGCAGCAGGCGGCGCAGGCCATGGGCTTCCAGCTCACCGTGGAAACCCAGGGCTCGGTCGGTGCGCGCAATCCGTTGCCGCCCGAAGCCATCGCCGAGGCCGATGTGGTGCTGTTGGCCGCCGATATCGAAGTGCCGGCTGCGCGTTTCGCCGGCAAGCGGATCTACCGCTGCGGCACCGGCATCGCCCTCAAGCAGGCCCGCGCCACGCTGGACAAGGCACTGGCCGAGGGCAAGGTGGAAAGCGCGGCGGATGCGCCCAGCGCGTCGCCGAATGCCGAGAAGGCCGGCGTCTACAAGCACCTGCTGACCGGCGTCTCGTTCATGCTGCCGATGGTGGTGGCCGGCGGCCTGCTGATCGCCCTGTCGTTCGTGTTCGGCATCGAGGCCTACAAGGAGCCCGGCACGCTACCCGCCGCGCTGATGCAGATCGGCGGCGAAGCGGCGTTCAAGCTGATGGTGCCGCTGCTCGCCGGCTACATCGCCTGGTCCATCGCCGACCGTCCGGGCCTGGCGCCCGGGATGATCGGCGGCCTGCTGGCCAGCACGCTTGGCGCCGGTTTCATCGGTGGTATCGTCGCCGGCTTCCTCGCTGGCTACAGCGCCAAGGCCATCGCCCGTTGGGTTCGCCTGCCCAACAGCCTCGACGCGCTCAAGCCGATCCTGATCATTCCACTGCTGGCCAGCCTGTTCACCGGCCTGGTGATGATCTACGTGGTCGGTCAGCCCGTGGCCGCCATGCTCGAGGGGCTGACCCATTTCCTCGACAGCATGGGCACCACCAACGCCATCCTGCTCGGGCTGCTGCTCGGCGGCATGATGTGCGTGGACCTCGGTGGGCCAATCAACAAGGCCGCCTATGCGTTCTCGGTGGGGCTGCTGGCTTCGTCGAGCTATGCGCCGATGGCCGCGACCATGGCCGCCGGCATGGTGCCGCCGATCGGCCTGGGCATCGCCACTTTCCTGGCCCGGCGCAAGTTCGCCCAGAGCGAGCGCGAGGCCGGCAAGGCTGCCTTGGCGCTGGGGCTGTGCTTCATCTCCGAAGGGGCGATCCCGTTTGCGGCCAAGGACCCTTTGCGGGTGATTCCGGCGAGCATCGCCGGTGGCGCATTGACCGGGGCCTTGTCGATGTATTTCGGCTGCAAGCTGATGGCGCCCCATGGCGGGCTGTTCGTGCTGCTGATCCCCAATGCGATCAACCATGCGCTGTTGTACCTGCTGGCGATCGTGGCGGGGAGCCTGGTGACGGCGGTGGTGTATGCCGTGATCAAGAAGAGCGAGCAGGTCGAGCTGGTGGTGGCGCCGGCCAAGGGGTAACCCGGCCCTGCGCAATTCCTGTAGGAGCGGCCTTGTGTCGCGAAAGGGGCGCGAAGCGGCCCCGGCGATTGTTGCATGAACGCTGAAATCCAGGGGCCGCTTTGCGGCCCGATCGCGACACAAGGCCGCTCCTACAGAGGGCCGTCACCCCCGCGTCTTGCCCCGCAACGGTTTCAACAGATCGCCCAGCCCGTTGTGGTCGATCTCGTGCATCAACGCCAGCAACCCGCCCAGCTCTCCGGGCGGAAACCCCTTGCGCGCGAACCATGCCAGGTAGTCGCCGGGCAGGTCGGCGATGATTCGCCCCTGGTACTTGCCGAAGGGCATGGTGCGGGTAACCAGCAGTTGCAGGGATTCGGGCTTCATCAGGTGGTGGCCTGTGGCGGGTGATGCGCGGACCATACTGCAAACTGCACGACGACCCAAGCGCCGATCATGCAGAACGCCGTTTCCCAGAGTTTCTATATAAATAGAAGTTGTTGATTTAATTGGATTATTTTTTAGATTTCGGCCTGGCATGAAGCCTGCTCGGGTAAAGGTGACTTCCACCTGCCAAGGAGTAGTTGCCATGAGCAATCCCAACAAAGACACGATCGATGTGCTCAACGACCTGATCGAGTACAGCAAGGATGGCGAGAAAGGTTTCAAGACCTCCGCCGAGGATGTCAAGAACCCTGAACTCAAGGCTTTCTTCGCGCAGCGTGCCGGTGAGTGCGCCAGCGCCGCGGCCGAGTTGCAGAGCGAAGTGCGTCGTTTGGGCGGCGATCCGGAAACCAGCACCAGCATCAGCGGTGACCTGCATCGTGGCTGGGTGAACCTCAAGTCGATGGTCACCGGCAAGGATGAGGAAGCGGTGCTCAACGAAGTCGAGCGCGGCGAGGACCATGCCCTGAAAGCCTACAAGGAAGCGCGCGAGAAGCTGGTCAAGCTGGGGCGCTCCGCCAATGACCAGAGCTATGCGCTGGTGGAGAAACAGCTGCAGGGCGTGCAGCGCAATCATGACCAGGTGAAGGCGCTGCGTAACGCGGCGCGGGCTCGGTCTTGATACTTTTGGGGCCGTTCTGCGGCCCCTAGCCCTGAGGCCCTTCCACCCGGTTTCGCCCATTGGCCTTGGCCCGGTACAAGGCTTCGTCGGCGTCGCCCAGCAGGGCCGTCAAGTCCTGCTGCATCCCGGGAACATGCAGGCCGATGCCGACGCTGACGGTCACCGAACGCTGGTCATCGCCGAACGGCGGCATCGCCTCGACGCTGGCGCGAATGCGCTCGGCCAGCAGTAGGGCGCCGGCCAGCTCGGTCTCCGGCAATACCACCTGGAACTCCTCCCCACCGTAGCGTGCCGCCAGGTCCGCCGGGCGGCGGGTGCACAGCGCCAGGGTCGTGGCCACCTCGCGCAGCACATGGTCGCCACCGGCATGGCCATGGCGCTGGTTGAATGCCTTGAAATGATCCACATCCACCATCAGCACCGCCAGCGGCTTGCGGTTGCGCTGCGCGCGCGCCCACTCCTGGCGCAGCACCTGGTCCAGGCGGCGCCGATTGGCCAGCCCGGTGAGGCTGTCGGTCGCCGCCAAGGCCGCCAGGCCTTGCTCGGCATCGTGGCGGCGGCGCAGCTCACGGCCCAGCAACAAGGTGAGCCAGAGAATGCCGATGCACAGCACGCCAGTGGCGACGCTGACCAGGATCGCCGTGCGCCGCCACGACTGGAACACCTCGTCGGCCGAGTGCACCACCAGCACGATCAGCGGCAGGTCGGCGACTCGGGCGAAGGTGTACATGCGCTGGCCGCCCGTAGTCATGGACGTGGCGGTGAAGCTGCCGCTGCGCTCGATGAGGATGCGCTGGAAATTGGGGCGTTCGCTGTAGCTGGTCCCGATCAACGGATCCTGCGCACGGGTCGGCTGACGGGCCAGCAGTTGGCCGTTGGTGTTGAGCAGGTTGATGCTGCTGTCCACGCCGATGTCCAGGCGCTGGAACAGCTCGTTGAAATAGGACAGGCGCAAGGCGCCGGCGGCCAGCCCCTGGAATTCGCCGTTGGCGTCGGAGATGCGCCGGCTGAAGCTGATGCACCAGTCCAGATTGCCCAGCCGCGCCTTGAATGGCGGGCTGATCAGCAGGCCCAGGCCGGGGTGTTCGCGATGGGTCTGGAATGGCACCGTGTCGGCGAAGTTGGCCTGGCGCGGCACCGCGCTGGTGGAGTCACCGAGCACATCGCCCTTGGCGTCGAGCCAGAGGATGTCGCCGCGCACGGGGGCGGAGAAGGCCTGGTTGAACAGGATCTGTTGGCGCAGCTTGCTCGGCACGTTGAGCAGTTCGGGATGCTGCACGGCCCAGATCAGGCCCTTGAGTGACTGGTCGTAGAGCTCGACGTTGCGCAGGATGTCGCTTTCGATCAGTTGCACGATGTTGCTCGACGAACGCATGGCCGACTGCTCGACACTGTCGCGCTCACGGGCCAGCAGGTAGCTGACGATGGCAACAATGGCGAGCACGGCGAGGCAGCTGCCCAGGTTGAGGACCAGCTCGGGGTGCGACTTGTACAGGGCGGATCGTGGTGATCGGGTGGGCAACGTCATGCTCGCTACTGCATAAGCCCCGGGATCCATGGGGAGTGGGCCAAAAAGCGGCGGCGGTATTTTAGGCAAGAGGGGGATTGTCGGACAAGATCAAAGCTGTTTCGCCCGACGGAAATGCTTCAGCAGGGGCCTGCGCGAGCAACTGTCCTGCTCGGATGTCTCGATCTGGCGCGATCCGTGTGGGAGCAACTGTCTTGCTCAATTTTTAGAATCTGGCGCGATCCCTGTGGGAGCGGGCTTGTCGGGACGCCGAACCGCCTCGAACACGGGCGAAGCCCGTGCCATCCACCACGGTGTCGGCCTCGCGGGCAAACCCGCTTCCACAGGACACTGTGCAGTGCCTGTGGAAGCGGGCTTGCGGATCAGAACACGTTCAGCGGGTAATCCACGATCACGCGGAATTCGTCGTTGTCCGCCGCGTCCGAGTACGCCGCGTTGGCCCGGTGCGTGGCATAGCGCAGCAGCACCGACAGGTCCTTGAGCTGGCCTTCCTGGAACACGTACTTCAGGTCGAAGTCGCGCTCCCAGTGCCGGGCGTTCTTGCCCTCGGGATTGTAGAAATCATAGAACTGGGTGTCCTGGCTGGCCTTGGTCAGGTCGGCCTTGCCGCGCGAATACGACAGCGACGAGGTCAGGCCCGGCACGCCGAGGCCGGCGAAGTCGTAGTCGTACTGCAGCTTCCACGAGCGCTCGTTCGGCGCGTTGAAGTCCGAGTACATGCGCGAGTTGTCCAGGTAGATGCTGTCACCCAGGTTGATGTAGTCGAACGGCGTGTTGCCGTTGACCCGCTGGTAGGCGGCGGTGACGCTGTGGTAACCGGCGGCCACGGTGAAGTGCACGCTCCAGGTGTTGTTGTCGATGCTGCCCAGCTTCGATTCGCCGGTGTCCTGGGTGTGATAGAAGTGCACGCCCGGATTGAGGCTGACCAGGTCGTTGACCGCGTAGGTGTAGTCGAAGTCGGCGTAGTACTGGTTCCAGATGTCCTTGAGCTCGGCGGCATAGACATTGGCGGTGATGTTCTCGGTACCGCTCCAGGAAGCGCCAGCCCAGCTCAGGTTCTGGCTGTCCTGGTCCGGTGTCTGGTTGCTGTAGTAGGTGTTGATGCGGCGATGGCCGCTCTGGTTGTACGGCTTGGTGAAGCTGACCTTGCCGCCTTCGAGCATCAGCCCGTCGATGCTGTTGTTGGTCACCGCGAAGCCACGGAAGGTCTGCGGCAGCATGCGTGTCTCGCCACCGGCGATCACCGGGTTGGTGAGGAACAGGTCACCGGCCTTGAGCTCGGTGTCGAAGCCTTTGAGCTTGATCGCGCCGCCGGCGGTGGAGAACGAGTGCGGCGCCGCGCCCTGGCTGCCATCGTCCTTGACGTGGTTCGGCAGGATCGAGGTTCCGGCGTGGCCGGCTCCGCCGTCCAGCTTCAGGCCGACCATGGCGTGGGCGTCCAGACCGAAGCCGATCACGCCCGGGGTGTAGCCGGACTCGAAGCGCGCCACGGCCCCTTGGCCCCACTCGCGCTTGTCGTTGTTGTCGTGGTTCTTCTCGTTGCGGTTGAAGTAGGCGTTGCGAAAATGCAGGTTCAGCGTGGAACCTTCGATGAAGCCATCAGCCAGGTCTTCATCGGCCTGTGCGGCGACGGGCATCGTTGCGGCCAATGCAACGAACAGCGGGGTGAAACGAAACGCGAAAGGCACCGGTACAAACTCCTTTGGTCAAGCGGTGGGGCAGTTTTTATTGTCGTGTCTGCAAGTTTCTTATTAGAGACGTAACAGCCTGGCTGATATTTTCGACACATAAAAAAAGCCGCTGATGGGCAGCGGCTTTGAAAGGCTAACATATCGTCACGGGCAGTGCCCATGGTGTAGCCAAGGGAAAACTGAGAAGCGCGAGGCGCCGATCAACTGTCGGCATTGCCGTCGCTGGAAACCTTGGAAGCAGTCTGCTGTACGTCTTTCACCGTATCGCTGCGTTGCCCGGCATAGGCTTCGCGAGCCTCCTGATGCACGGTGGAGAGTTCGGCGTTACGGGCGACGAAGGCCGGGGATTCTTCTGCCATGGCCAGGGGCGACAACAACAGGGAAGACAGGACGAAGACGCTGGCAATACCCATACTGTTGGACATTTGATGCAACCTTCTTGCGATGCAAGTGTGAGTGGAGACAGGGCTAAAGTTAGTCCTGTCGACACCGGCGAAACAGAGCCTGTTCGGATAAGCACTCTTGCGAAAAAGGTAATTATTGCCGCGCAAATCCTTAGACTTTTACCGCAAACCCTTGTAGTTGAGCGCTTGGCAGGCTGATGCCGAAGGTGTTGGCACCGGCCTCGCTATGCACGAAGACATTGCCGCCATGCATCAGGGCGATGGCCTTGACGATCGCCAGCCCCAATCCGTGGTTGCCCGCGCCACTGTTGGTGCGGGCGGCATCCACGCGATAGAAGCGCTCGAACAGCAGTGGCAGGTGCTCTTCGGCGATCGCCGGCCCCGGGTTGCTCACGGCGATGCTGACCTGTTCCGCATCCGCCTCGATGCGCACCCGGATCACCTGCTGCGGCGCGGTGTGCTGCACGGCGTTGTTCAGCAGGTTGATCAGCGCCCGGCGCAGTTGGGCCTTTTCGATGCGCGCCTGGGCGTCGCCGCTGACGCTGACGCTGACCTGGGCGTCCTCGAGGATGTAGTCGAGGTAGTCCAGGGTGGTGGCCACTTCCTCGGCCAGCGAGGCGTGGCTCAGGGCCGTGGCCTTGCTGCCCTGGTCGGCGCTGGCCAGGAACAGCATGTCGTTGATGATGCTGCGCAGGCGCTCCAGTTCCTCGAGGTTCGATTGCAGCACTTCGAAGTAGTGCTCGGCGCTGCGGCCACGGGTCAGCGCGACCTGGGTCTGGCCGATCAGGTTGGTCAGCGGCGAGCGCAGTTCGTGGGCGACGTCGGCATTGAACGCTTCGAGCTGTGTATAGGCCTGGCTGACCCGGTCGAGGGCGGCGTTGAAGGCGCCGGCGAACTGCGCCAGCTCCGGCGGCAGGTCGTGGGTCTGCAGGCGCCCGTCCAGGCGTGGCGGGGCGAGGGTCTGGGCTTCGTCGGAGAGCGCTTGCAGCGGCTTGAGGCCGATGCGCGCGACCCAGTAGCTGAGCAGCGAGGCCAGCAGCACGCCCAGCACGGCCAGGCCGACGATGGCCACCAGCAGGCTGTGCTGGGCCTGCCAGAAGGTTTCGGTGTCGATGCCGATCAGAAAGCGCAGCGGCGGGCGGCTGCCGAGGGCCGGCAGTTCGCTGACCAGTACCTTGTACGGGTAGGGGCTTGCGGCCAGGCGCAGCTCACGCATGCCCTGCGCGCCGTTGGCGAAGGCGCGGATCTGCTCGCTCGGCTTCCCGTATTCGAAGGCCGGGTCGCCACTCACCACCCAGAAGCGGATGCGCCGGTCTTCCTCGCCCAGCAGGTTGAGCTTGTTGTTGATCTTGGCCCAGTGCTCGGCGGTGCCGTAGCGGTTGAGGGTGGACTCGAGCACGCTGAAGCGCGCGTCCAGCTCGGCCTCGGGCAGCAGGTCGAGACTGCGGTCGACCTGGCGGTACAGGGCGCTGCCGATCAGCACGAACACGGCCAGGGCGACCAGGGTGAACAGGGCCGAGAGGCGCAGGGCGATCGAGTTGCCGGGTTTTCTACGCAAAAGGTTCATGGGCGACTACCCCAGGGGGCTGCCTTGCGGCCCTTTCGCGACACAAGGCCGCTCCCACAGGGGACCGCGATCCTCTGTAGGAGCGGCCTTGTGTCGCGAAAGGGGCGCGCAGCGCCCCCCGGGCTAGCCACGGCTTTCCAGGACATAGCCCATGCCTCGGATGGTGTGCAGCAGCTTGTTGTCGAACGGCCCGTCGAGCTTGGCGCGCAGGCGCTTGATGGCCACTTCGACGACATTGGCGTCGCTGTCGAAATTGATGTCCCAGACCAGCTCGGCGATGGCGGTCTTGGACAGGATCTCGCCCTGGCGCCTGGCGAGCACGCTGAGCAGCGAGAACTCCTTGGCGGTCAGGTCCAGGCGTGCTCCGGCGCGGGTGGCCTTGCGCGCCATCAGGTCGATCCACAGGTCGGCCACCTGGATCTGCAACGGCTCGTGAATGGCGCTGCGCCGGGTCAGGGCCTGCAGGCGGGCGACCAGTTCGAGGAACGAGAACGGCTTGCCCAGGTAATCGTCGGCGCCTTCGCGCAGGCCGTGGATGCGATCCTCGACCCGCTCGCGGGCGGTGAGCATGATCACCGGCGTCTGTTTGCGGGCCCGCAGCGCGCGCAGCACGCCGTAGCCGTCCAGGCCGGGGAGCATCACGTCGAGCACGATCACCGCGTAGTCGCCCTCCAGGGCCAGGTGCAGCCCGTCGATGCCGTCCCGTGCCAGGTCGACGGTGAAACCCTGCTCGGTGAGGCCGCGATGCAGGTAGTCGGCGGTTTTCTCTTCGTCTTCGATGATCAGCACACGCATGGTCTTTTCTCAGCTGGCGGTCGGCGCTGGCACGGCGGTGGCCCGACGGCGGTGGAACAGACGCTCCAGCGCCAAGTATATGACCGGTGTGGTGAACAGCGTCAGGGCCTGGCTCACCAGCAGGCCGCCGACCACCGCGATGCCCAGGGGTTGGCGCAACTCGGCGCCGGTGCCGAAGCCGATCATCAGCGGCACCGCGCCGAGCAGCGCGGCCAGGGTGGTCATGATGATCGGGCGAAAGCGTACCAGGCAGGCCTGGTGGATCGCCTGTTCGGGGGACATGCCGTGGTGGCGCTGGGCCTCGAGGGCGAAGTCGATGAGCAGGATGCCGTTCTTCTTGACGATACCGATCAGCAGCACCACGCCGATCAGCCCCATGATGGTGAAGTCCTGGCCCATGGCCCAGAGCATGAACAGCGCGCCGAGGCCCGCCGACGGCAGCGTCGAGATGATGGTCAGCGGATGCACGAAGCTCTCGTAGAGCACGCCAAGGATGATGTACACCGCCACCAGCGCGGCGAGGATCAGGTACGGCTGGCTCGCCAGCGAGCTCTGGAACGCCTGCGCCGCGCCCTGGAAACTGCCGGCGATGGAATCGGGCATGCCCAGCTCGCGCTGGGTGCGCTCGAGGATCTGCACCGCGTCGCCCAGGGCCACGCCGGGGGCGAGGTTGAACGACAGGTTGGCGGCCGGGAACAGGCCGTCATGGCTGATCGACAGCGGGCCGGTGCCGGGTGCGGCGACGTGGGCCAGCGCCGACAGCGGGACCATCTCGCCGGACAGCGGCGAGCGCAGGTAGAAGTAGTTGAGGCTTTCGGCCTTGCCGCGCTGGCGCGCGTCCAGCTCGAGGATGACCTTGTACTGGTTGGTCTCGGTCTGGAACTCGCTGATCTGCCGCTGGCCGAAGGCGTCGTAGAGGGCCTGGTCGACGTCGGTGGTGGTCAGGCCGAAGCGTGCCGCGGCCTGGCGGTCGATCTCGATATGGGTGACGCTGGCGCCCAGTTGCAGGTCGTTGGACAGGTCGCGCAACGCCGGGCTCTCGCGCAGGCGCTCGGTCAGGCGCTGGGTCCACAGGTTCAGGGCCGCGCCATCGTTGCTCTTGAGCACGTACTGGTACTGGGTGCGCGTGGGGCCGGAGCTGAGGTTGATGTCCTGGCCGGCGCGCATGTACAGGACGATGCCGGGGACCTGGGCCAGTTGCGGGCGCATGCGGTCGATCCACTGGCTGACCGAGACATCGCGATCACCGCGCGGCTTGAGGGAAATCCAGAAGCGGCCGTTGGCGATGGTCTGGTTGCTGCCGGTGACGCCGACCGAATGGGAGAAGGCGCGCACCGCCGGGTCGGCGCCGACGATCTTCGCCAGGGCCTGGTGTTTCTCGATCATCGATGAATAGGACACATCCGCCGCGGCCTCGGTGGTACCGAGGATGAAACCGGTGTCCTGCATCGGGAAGAAGCCCTTGGGGATGACGACGTAGCCGGCGATCGTCAGTGCCAGGGTGACGCCGAACACGCCCAGGGTGATGCGCTGGTGGGCCAACGCCCGGTCCAGGCCCTTCTCGTACCAGCGCACCAGGCGTTGGCCAAGGCCACCATGCTGCTCCTCGGGCGGGCGACGCATGCACAGCGCGGCGAGGGTCGGCGCCAAGGTCAGCGACACCACCACCGAAATCAGGATGGTGGCGGTGGCGGTCAGGGCGAACTCCTTGAACAGCCGGCCGACCACGCCGCCCATGAACAGCAGCGGAATGAACGCGGCGATCAGCGAGAAACTGATGGAAACCACGGTGAAGCCAATCTCGCCAGCGCCCTTGAGCGCCGCGGTGCGGCTGTCGTCGCCCGCTTCCAGGTGACGATGGATGTTCTCCACCACGACGATGGCGTCGTCGACCACGAACCCCACGGCGATGACGATGGCCACCAGGGTGAGGTTGTTGAGGCTGAAACCGAAGACGTACATCAGGGCGCAGGTGGCAATCAGCGAAACGCCGAGCACGCTGGAGACGATGAAGGTCGCCGACCACTGGCGCAGGAACAGCGCCATGACGCCGATCACCAGGACCACGGCGATGATCAGCGTCAGCTCCACCTCGTGCAGCGAGGCGCGGATGGTCTGGGTGCGGTCGTTGAGCACCGACACCTCGACCGACGCCGGGAGCATTTCCTGCAGGCGCGGCAGGGCCTCCATCATGCGGTCCACGGTGTCGACGATGTTCGCCCCCGGCTGGCGGAAGATCACCAGGTTCAGCGCCGGCTTGTCGCCGGACCAGGCCTTGGCATAGGCGTTCTCGGCGTCGTAGATCACCTTGGCGACGTCGGACAGGTGCACCGGGGCGCCGTTGCGGTAGCTGACGATCAGCCTGGCGTAGTCATCGGCGTGGAACAGCTGGTCGTTGGCGGCGATGGTCGAGACGCTGTGCTCGCCGTACAGCGCGCCCTTGGCCAGGTTCAGGCTGGTCTGCTGCACGGCCTGGCGGATGTCGGCCAGGGTCAGGCCGATGGCGGCGAGCTTTTCTGGCTGGGCCTGCACGCGGATCGCCGGGCGCAGCTGGCCGGTGATGTTGATCAGACCGACGCCTTCGATCTGGCTGAGCTGGCGGGCCAGCAGGGTTTCGGCGTAGTCGCTCAGTTCGTTGCCGGGCATCTGCGTCGAGCTGACCGTCAGCACCAGCACCGGGCTGTCGGCCGGGTTGACCTTGCGCCAGGTCGGCGGGCTGGGCATGTCCTGGGGCAGGCGAGCGGTGGCGGTGTTGATCGCCGCCTGCACTTCCTGGGCGGCGGTGTCGATGTTCTTGTCGAGGGTGAATTGCAGGATCAGGTTGGTCGAGCCCAGGGCGCTGCTGCTGGTCATCTGGGTCATGCCGGGGATGGCGCTGAACTGCACTTCCAATGGCGTGGCGACCGAGGACGCCATGGTTTCCGGGCTGGCGCCGGGCAGCTGGGCGGTGACCTGGATGGTCGGAAAGTCGGCCTCGGGCAGTGGCGCCACCGGCAGGCGCGGGAAGGCGATGGCACCCAGCAGCACCAGGGCGAAGGTCAGCAGCAAGGTGGCGATGGGGTGGTCGATGCACCAGGCCGAGACGCCGTTGCGGGTGTTCATGGCTGGCTCCTGCGCTCGGCGATCTCGGCGGCGGCGGGGGCATCCGGGGTGACTTCGATGGTCGAGCCGGGCTTGAGCCGCGACTGGCCATCGAGTACCAGGCGGTCGCCGGCCTTGACCCCGGCGATGATGTTCAGCGTGCTGTCCTGGTACACCACCTTGACCGGCACGGCGCTGACCTTGTCGCCGTCCAGGCGGTAGACGAAGTGGCCATCGAGGCCGCGCTGCACCACCGGTGGCGGCACCACCAGGGCGTTCTCGTCGACGGCGGTGCGCAGGCGCACGGTGACCAGTTGGCCGGGCCACAGGCGCCCGTGCTTGTTGTCGAATTCGGCCTTGACCCGCACCGTGCCGGTATTGGCCGAGACCTGGTTGTCGATCAGCGTCAGGTGACCCTTGTCGAGCAGGCTGCGCTCGCCGTCGGCATCCATGTAGGCCTCGACTTCGGCGGGCGTGGCGGATTCAAGCAGGCCTTGCAGCACCGGGAGTTGCTGCTGGGGCAGGGCGAATTCCACGGCGATCGGGTCGATCTGGGTGACGCTGAACAGGCTTTGCGTGTCGCTGGTGCGCACCAGGTTGCCGGGGTCGACGTTGCGGATGCCGACGCGGCCGGTCACCGGCGAGCGGATCTGCGTGTAGCTCAGTTGCACGGCGGCATTGTCGATCGCCGCCTGGTTGCCCTTGATCGTCGCCTGCAGCTGATTGACCAGCGCCTGCTGTTGGTCGAGGGTCTGCTTCGACACGCCATCGTCGGTGCTGAGCAATTGGTAGCGCCTGAGGTTGACGTTGCCCACTTGCAGTTGCGCCTGGGTCTGGGCGAGCTGGGCGCGGGCCTGGTCGAGACTGGCGCGGATGGCCCGGTCGTCGAGGGTGGCCAGCAGGTCGCCTTCCTTCACCCACTGGCCTTCCTTGACCAGCACCTGGGTGAGCACGCCCTCGACCTGGGGACGGACCTCGACGCTGTGCAGCGACAGCACCGAGCCGATCGCGCTGAGGTAGCGTGGCACATCCTGCTGGGCCACGGCCACCACGCGCACCGGCACGGCACTGCTGGGGCGGTTGGCCGGGGCCTGCTGGCGCAGGCTCAGCCAGGCGCCGACGCCCGCCAGTAGAACCAGGGCCAGGGCTGCGAGAACGAGGGGGCGGGTTGGACGTCGCATCGTGGCGGGCACCTTGGCCGGAGGGCGGGGAAACGGGTCTGGGTAGTGACTGGTTATAGCGCGCCGACCGGGTCGCCAGCGTGACGCCTGGCTGTCACGTCTGTCAGTTTCGGCTCGCTGATGGCCAATTGCCAATATGCTGTCGTGGATCAATGTTTCGCCGGCCATTGGCCCTAGTGTCCTGTCTCGGAAATAAGCTGTTCACTTTTGGCGGCGTCTTGGGCGCCCGGCCGGCGTTGCCGCTCCTCGCCATAGCCCTGCTATGACTCGTCGCGGCGCCTTGGCCGAGCACCCAAGCCACTCGCCAAAAGAGAACGTATTTCCGAGACAGGACACTAGAGTCGTACGCCCTGCCGATCTCCCGTACAACAACGAGAGCCTCCGATGAAGCGCAACATGCCCATTACCGGTCGCGAAGTGGATTACCCCGGCGACGCCAACATCCTGTCCACCACTGACCTGGACAGCCGCATCACCTATGCCAACGACGACTTCATGCGGATCAGCGGATTTTCCCGCGAGGAGCTGCTGGGCAACGCCCATCACATGGTCCGCCACCCGGACATGCCGTCCCAGACCTTCGCCCAGATGTGGCAAACGCTCAAGGCCGGGCGCTCGTGGATGGGGCTGGTGAAGAATCGCTGCAAGAACGGCGACCACTACTGGGTGAGCGCCTTCGTCTCGCCGATCAGCAATGGCGGGCAGGTGCTGGAGTACCAGTCGGTGCGGACCCGGCCCGGGGCCGAGCAGGTCGCGGCGGCCGAGCGTTGCTATGCGCGCCTGCGCGAAGGCCGGCGTAGCTGGTTCGAGCGTTTGCCGGTGCTGGGGCTGGGAGCGCGCTTGTCGCTGGCGGTGGGGGGCGTGCTGGCATTGGTGCTGGGGGGCGGGCAGTGGTGGCTGGGGGCGCCGTTGCTGGCGTCGCTGGTCGAAGTGATGCTTGCCGTGGGGCTGAGCAGCCTGGCGATCCTGGCGCTGCTGCGCCCCTACGAGCGGCTGCGCCGACAGGCCCAGGCGATCGCCGACAATCCGCTCAGCCAGCAGTTGTATACCGGCCGGCGTGACGGCCTGGGACAGATCGAGTTCGCCATGCGCATGCTCAAGGCGCAGCTGGGCGCGGTGGTCGGTCGCATCGGCGACACCTCGTCGCGCCTGGCCGGGCATTCCGGGTCGCTGGTCGAAGCCTTGCACAGCAGCCATGCCAACAGCCTGGAGCAGCAGAGCGAAGCCGACCAGGTGGCCACGGCGATCCACCAGATGAGCGCCAGCGTGGCCCAGGTGGCGAGTAGCGCGCAGATGGCCGCCATGGCCGCCGACCAGGCCGAGGACGAGACCCAGTCCGGCCATCGACTGGTCGATCGCAACCGCTGCGCGATCCAGGACCTGGCCGGCTCGCTGGTCGAAGCCAGCGAGGTGATCCAGCAGTTGGAGAGCCACAGCAGCGAGATCTCCGGGGTGCTCGACGTGATCCGTGGCATCGCCGAACAGACCAATCTGCTGGCGCTCAATGCCGCCATCGAAGCGGCGCGGGCGGGTGACCAGGGGCGTGGTTTCGCGGTGGTCGCCGATGAAGTGCGCGGCCTGGCCCAGCGCACCGCGCAGTCCACCCACGATATCCAGCGCATGATCGGCGCGTTGCAGCAAGGTGCGCGGGCAGCGGTGCAGGTGATGCAGCAGAGCAGCGCCCATGCCGGGCACAGTGTCGAGCAGGCGCAACTGGCCAGTGACGCGCTGGACAGCATCAGCGTGCGGGTCAACCAGATCAACGAGATGAGTTTGCAGATCGCCGCGGCGGTGGAGCAGCAGAGCCAGGTCAGCGAGAGCATCAACCGCAACATCAGCAGCATTCGCCAGGCCAGCGAGGCGACGGTCAGCGTCGGCCAGCGCAGCCACAGCAGCGCCAGCGATGTGGCCGACCTGGCCAAGGACCTGCGGCGGCTGGCGGATGAGTTCTGGCGGCGTTGTCAGTGATTGGGTTGTCAGTACTGGCCCTATCGCGGGGCAAGCCCGCTCCCACAATAGTGGCCTCGAAGCCAGGAGTGTTGAGGGCCAGGGCGTGGGAGCGGGCTTGCCCCGCGATTGGATCTATCTAGAAACCGATGAACGCGTAGTAGACCGGCGCTTCGCCCGTCACCTGCAGGCGATGATCCTGTAGCTCGGTCGCAAGCGCCTCGTCCTGCACATGCACCACCCACGGCCCATCGACCGCTGTTGGCGCCTGTTTCAGCACCGCAGCAAACGCCGCCATGTCCGGCAACCACGCGGTAAACCCGTTGCCCTTCAGCGCGCTGGTGGTCATCCCCAGCGCCTGACAGATCGCCACCTTGGCCGCGATATCGTCGCGGTCGGCCTGGCGCGAGGCCTCGATCAAGGCGCGCAGTCCCTCATCCACCGGCAGGCTGCCATGAATCAGCTCAGGCCCTTGTTCCCAAGCCTCGGGCGGGCAGTCCTTGTTTTCCGGCCGCAGCGGCAGGTGCGGGTTGATCTCCGCCGGGTAGATGCGACAGACCAGTGGTCGGCTTTCATAGATGCCGCACAGGTCGTTGTCGTCAAGGTTGCGGCAGCGCCCCGGGTTGAACGCGGCGAAGGTGACCGATACGTGTAACTGCCCAGCGCCACAGGGCACCGGGAACGAGCGGCGCAGCACATGCTCGCGATGGTCCGCCGGCATGCCAGGGCCATCGGCAATGAACCCTTCGATCAGCACCACCACCTGGCCGCCGGAGGCTGCCCATTGGCGGGCCTCGGCAAGCGTCAGCGGCACATGATGGCCCGTGCAGCATTTGCCGCAGCCGGTGCAGGCGAAGCGAATACTGTCGCTCATCGCTTGCCGGCTTCCCATTCGCTGGTGAAGGCTTGCTGGCGTTGGCGGTCGTAGAGGCACAGCTCGGTACCGGTGCGGTTCTGCATGTGCTTCTGGGGGTAGGTGCCCTCGATCAGCAGCGCGCTGTAACCGACCTGGTCGTCGAACTCGGCGGGTTTGCCCAGGGCGTGGGCATCCTTGAACTGGCTGGCGGCCAGGCAGGTCTTGAGCATGTGCTGGCGCTGGTCGCTCCAGGCCTGGTTGCTCGAGGCGTGGGCTGCGCCGCTGGCAAGGGCGCAGAGGATGAGGAACGAACAGAGATATTTCATACGCGACACCGCCAATGAACCTGCGAAGGGCGCGAATTATGCCCGAACGTTTTCCTTCATCAAGTCAGGAAAATCCTGACCTGATGTGTCAGCGCTCCTCGAACACCACCGCCCGCGCCGCCGTCACCAGGCAGTTGGTCAGCTCCGGCGAGGAGAACTTGGTCAGGATCGCATTGGCCCCCGCCAGCTTGGCCTTGTCGCCGCTCATCGCGCTGTCCAGCGAGGTGTGCAGCAGGATGTACAGGTGCTGGAAGTCCGGGGTTTCACGCAAGGTGCGGGTGAAGGCGAAGCCATCCATCTCGGACATCTCGATGTCGGAGACGATGATGTTGATCTCCCTGTCGGTGCCTTGCAGCTCCAGCAAAACGTTGATCGCATCCTTGGCGCTGCGCGCGGTATGGCACTCGATGCCGAGGTTACGCAGGGTGTGCACCGACTGCTGCAGCGCGACCTGGCTGTCGTCCACCACCAGGATGTTGGCGGCGGCCAGCAGGCTCGCGTCTTCCTCGCTGACTTCGCCGGGGTGCGGTTCGTGCGGCGGCGGCGCGATGCCGTGGATGACCTTTTCGATATCCAGCACCTGTACCAGGGTGTTGTCGACCCGGGTCACGCCGGTGATGAACGAGCGATTGCCCGAACCATAAGGGGGCGGTTTGATGTCGGTGCTCAGGCAATGAACGATGCGGCTCACCGCCTGCACATGCAGGCCCTGGCGCGAGCGGCTGATCTCGGTGACGATCAGGCAGCCGCCGTCGGGGTCGGCCAGGGGCATTTCGCCAATGGCGCGGGACAGGTCGATCACCGACAGCGAATTGCCGCGCAGGGTGGCCACGCCTTTGACATGCGGGTGCGCCTCCGGCAGCTTGGTCAGCGGCGGGCAAGGGATGATCTCGCTGACCTTGAGCAGGTTGATTGCCATCAGCTTGCCGCTGCGCAGGGTGAACAGCAGCAGGGACAGCGAATCCGCGCGGGCTTTTTGCGTGGCCATTGGGCAACCTTCGGTTCGAAATGGAGAGGATGCCGGGTTATCGGCTTTCGGGCGCCGGGCTTTAGCTTAGTTTGCTATTGGCGATCCATCGGGCAAGCCCGCTCCCATGCTGTTTACCCTGCCTGCTTGACCTGCCTGCGTGGGAGCGGGCTTGCCCCGCGATGGCGTCCTCAGCGCAGGCCCAGCCGCTTGGCCAATCGGCTCAGATTGGCCCGGTCCAGCCCTAGCTCCCGTGCCGCGGCAGCCCAGTTGTCCCCGTGACGCGCCAGGCACGCTTCGACGATCTGTCGCTGATAGTCATCCACCGCCTCGCGCAGGCCGCCTTCGGGCAGCGGCGCATCGGCGGGAGGTGTCTCGGTCTCGACATGGACGATGGGCGCCATGGTGCGCAGATCAAGGTCAGCCGCCTCCAGTGTGAGAATCTTCGGCCGTTGCCCATGCTGCCCCAGCGCCTTGAGCGCCGAACGACCGATCAGGTGTTCCAGCTCGCGCACATTGCCCGGCCAGGCGTAGGCCAGCAGCGCAGCCTGGGCATCGGTTGACAGGCGCAGGCTGCCCAGACCGAGTCGGGAGCGGTTCTGCTCGAGGAAGTAACCGGCCAGCAGCAGCACATCGCGACCGCGCTCGCGCAGTGGCGGGACCTGCAGCGGATACACGCTCAGGCGGTGATAGAAGTCGGCGCGGAAGTTGCCGCTGCGCACTTCTTCGGCCAGGTTGCGGTTGGTGGCGGCGATCAGGCGCACATCCACCAGGTGCTCGCGATCGGAACCCAGTCGCTGCAACTGACCGCTTTGCAGCACCCGCAGCAGCTTGGCCTGCACCGCCAGCGGCAGCTCGCCGACTTCGTCGAGGAACAACGTGCCGCCATTGGCCAGCTCGAACTTGCCACGGCGCTCGCCGTGGGCGCCGGTAAAGGCGCCGCGCACATGGCCGAACAGCTCGCTCTCCACCAGTGTGTCGGGCAGGGCGGCACAGTTGAGGCTGATCAGCGGCTTGTCGGCGCGATGGCTGGCGCGGTGCAGGGCCTGGGCCACCAGCTCCTTGCCGACGCCGGTCTCGCCGGTGATCAGCACGGTCAGGTCGCTGCCAGCGACCAGGCGGATTTCCTCGACCAGGCGTTTGTGCGCCGTGCTCTGGCCGATCAGCTCCCGGTCCTGGCCGCTGGCCTGGCGATACAACTCGGCGCGCTGGTGTTCATCCTCGGCGCGCAGGGCCAGGTGCTCGATGCGTTCGGCCACGGTGACGGTGGCGGCAGCCAGGCTGGCGAACGCCTGCAGGGCGTCCAGTTCCAGGCTCTGGAACTGACCGGGGCTGAGGGCATCGAGGGTCAGCAGGCCCCAGGGGCGTTCGTCGACCATCAATGGGCAGCCCATGCAGTCATGCACTTCGAGATCGACGTGCTGGGCATTGACCAGGCCGTCGTAGGGGTCGGGCAGCGGGCTGTCGCTGGCGAAGCGAGTCGGCCGTGGGCTGCTCAGCAAGATCTCGAAGCGCGGATGTTCGCTGACCCGGAAGCGTCGGCCCAGGGTATCGGGCGAAAGTCCGTCGACCGCCAGCGGCACCAGCCATTCGCCATCGAGCCGCAGCAGTGCGGCGGCGTCGCACGGCAGCAGGCCGCGCATGGCCTCCAGTAGCCGGCGATAGCGCTCCTGGTCGGGCAGGTCGCAGGACAGGTCGCTGACCAGGGGGAGCAGGGCGGTGAGCAGGGGCTTTGCAGTCATATGGACTCCTGTTGGTCGGATTGACTATACGCTTGAGTGTGTCGTTTTGACAGCGACTGGCTCAAGCCCCTGATTTCATGGGGTTTTGAAGTTGGCACGATTGCTGAAATAGCGAAGGCAACCATTCGAAGCCAAAGGCTCAGGAGTTGTCGCAATGCTCAATGCCGAACAACGTGCAATCATCAAGGCCACCGTCCCCCTGCTGGAAAGCGGCGGCGAGGCCCTGACCACCCATTTCTACAAATTGATGCTCAGCGAGTACCCCGAGGTGCGCCCGCTGTTCAATCAGGCCCACCAGGCCAGCGGCGACCAGCCGCGTGCCCTGGCCAATGGCGTGCTGATGTATGCCCGCCACATCGACCGGCTCGAGCAGCTCGGTGGCCTGGTCGGGCAGATCATCAACAAGCATGTGGCCCTGCAGATTCTCCCCGAGCACTACCCGATCGTCGGCAGCTGCCTGCTGCGCGCTATCGAGGAAGTGTTGGGCAAGGACATCGCCACGCCAGAAGTCATCGCTGCCTGGGCCGCGGCCTACGGCCAGCTGGCCGACATCCTCATCGGCGCGGAAGAGAACCTCTATAAAGAGAAGGAGCAGGCCGCCGGCGGCTGGCGCGGTAGCCGTGAATTCCGCCTGGCGCGCCGCGAGCAGGAAAGCCGCGAGATCGTCTCGTTCTACTTCGTCCCGGTCGATGGCAAGCCGGTGCTCAAGGCCGAGCCGGGCCAGTACATCGGTCTGCAGCTGTTCATCGATGGCCAGGAGCTGCGTCGCAACTACTCGTTGTCGGCCCTGTGCGACGGCGAGCAGTACCGCATCAGCGTCAAGCGCGAAGCGGGGGGCAAGGTCTCCAACTACCTGCATGACGGGTTGATGGTCGGCGATACCCTGCAACTGTTCCCACCGTCCGGCGACTTCACCCTGGTGGCCAGTGACAAGCCGCTGGTGCTGATCAGTGGCGGCGTGGGCATCACTCCGACCTTGGCCATGCTCGAGGCGGCGCTCGAGACCGAGCGTGCGGTGCACTTCATCCATTGCGCGCGCAATGGCGCGGTGCATGCCTTCGGTGACTGGGTCGATGATCTGGCCGCGAAGCACCCGCAGCTCAAGCGCTTCTATTGCTACGCCGAGGACGATGGCAGCCGCAAAGCCGACGCCGTCGGCCTGCTGGATCAGGCGCTGCTGGGCGAGTGGTTGCCGCGTGAGCGTGACATCGATGCCTACTTCCTCGGGCCGAAGGGCTTCATGGCCGCGATCAAGCGCCAGCTCAAGGGCCTGGGCGTGCCGGAAGGGCAGAGCCGCTACGAGTTCTTCGGGCCGGCGGCGGCTTTGCAGTGAAACGCTGAGCCCGTCGCGGGGCAAGCCCGCTCCCACGCTGAACCAGGTGGTGCTGGCGTGGGGGCGGGCTTGCCCCGCGATTCATCCCAATCGCTGCGGTTCGGCGTTCTGTCGGGCCGGCAGCACCCGGATGCTCCCGGCCGTGGGTAATCGAGAACGAAACGGACGATGACATTCGGCGCTGTCGGCGTGGCCGAGCGCCGAACCGCAGCGATTGGGCCTATCCCTTCTCTATATAGAAAGAGATGAACGCCTCTACACTGGCGTTCATCTTTAATCCTCCTTTAATCACTGTATCCTTCACTCCTGAGTGTCGAGGGGCTTGGCCCTGTCCGGCGCTCGGGCTGCCGTGTTTTTCATCCGCGGCAGTTGAACCGAAACCGACCCGCTCGGTCCTAGGTCATCAATGGATAGCCGCGCACGCCCCCTCTATGCATTCACAGGTCATCTCCAGCGTGTAGACTTGGCGCCCCCGGGCAGCCAGCGCTGCCACTCTCCATCGAAGGAACCGGCAATGAACGAACTCACATCGCGCCTGAATCGGGAACGGCGCTTTCTGGTGCTTCTCGGCGTGATCTGCCTGGCGTTGATCGGCGGCGCGCTGTACATGCAGGTGGTGCTGGGCGAGGCGCCGTGCCCGCTGTGCATCCTGCAGCGCTATGCCTTGCTGTTCATCGCGGTCTTCGCCTTCATCGCCGCCGCCATGCCGGGGCGCAAGAGCCTGACCTTCTTCGAGGCCCTGGTGGTGCTCAGCGCCATCGGCGGGATCGTTGCGGCCGGCAACCATGTGTATATACTCGCCAACCCGATGGTCAGCTGCGGCATCGACACGCTCCAGCCCATCGTCGACGACCTGCCCCTGGCCAAGCTCTGGCCGCTGGCGTTCCAGGTCGACGGTTTCTGCTCCACGCCGTACCCGCCGATCCTTGGCCTGTCCCTCGCCCAGTGGGCCCTGGTGGCGTTCGTGCTGACGGCGATCCTGGTGCCGCTGGGCATCTACCGCAACCGTCGTCGCGCTTAGACCAAAGTCCCGAGTTGACCCAGGTCTGTTGCGCGGCGAGATAAGTCGGAAATCTTTCCCCGCAGTTGATCCAGATCAGGCTTTAGCCCTTGCGCAGCAAGGGTTTCAGGGCTATCAAGCGGGGTGCGACAAACTGTCGCGAAGTTGATTTTTTGAGCAGCATTGTTACGCATCCTGTAAAAGACTGTTGCTCAATAAGTCATAGTCAAGGTCTATCGACCTATCTACAATCGCCCCCAATTTCCGTTCGGCACTGCTTGCGAGTCGCAGGATTGATGGAAGCCGCAGCGCTTTCCATTTGCTGACTTCGACAAGTTTCGCCCAACGGCGATACCGGGCGGACCCCCCTCCGCGTTTTCCCGCACCAAATGGACTTGGTCTGAAGTACAGGCCTGTTGCCTACGAAACCATAAGCACCGCTAACACGCTTGACGCCAAGGTCCTGCAGTCGGACCCCGGGCAGGAGCGAGTACGGGCGCGAATTGCCGCACTTGGCAGGACGAAGTGTTGGCTACCAAAACACAAATTGCATTGAAGCAAGCTGATCTAGAGGTCGTGAGATGAGTAAAAAGCGTTACCCCAGACTGTTTGGCATATTGCCCTTTTTAGGCATGCTTTTACTCAGTGGGTGCAACTGGACCCTGCTCGATCCGAAGGGCCAGGTCGGCATTGAGCAAAAGAACCTGATCCTGATCGCCACCGGCCTGATGCTGCTGGTGGTCGTGCCCGTGATCATCATGACCCTGGCGTTCGCCTGGAAGTACCGTGCTTCCAACAAGGCCGCCACCTACACCCCCGACTGGTCGCACTCGACCAAGATCGAAGCCGCGGTGTGGATCATCCCGATCCTGATCATCATCGCCCTGGGCTACGTCACTTACCACTCCACCCACAAGCTGGACCCGTACCGTCCACTGGATTCCGATGTGAAGCCGGTGCAGATCGACGTGGTCGCGCTGGACTGGAAATGGCTGTTCATCTACCCGGAGCAGGGCATCGCCACGGTCAACAAGATCGTCTTCCCGGCTAACACTCCGGTCAACTTCCGCGTCACCTCCGATGCCGTGATGAACTCCTTCTTCATCCCGGGTCTGGGCGGTCAGATCTACGCCATGGCTGGCATGACCACCAAACTGCACCTGATCGCCAACGAGAACGGTGTGTTCGACGGTATCTCCGCCAACTACAGCGGCGCCGGCTTCACCGGTATGAAATTCAAGGCTGTCGCCACTTCGCAAGCCGACTTCGATGCATGGGTCGCTGAAGTGAAGGCATCGCCGAAGAAACTGGACAAGGCCGAATACGACGCCTTGGCCAAACCAAGCGAAAACAACCCGGTCGAGCTGTACAGCGAGGCGCCGGCTGACCAGTTCCAGCGCATCGTCGACAAGTACGAAGGCATGAACCGCGGTCGTCCGAGCCACGAAGAAGCAGGCAGCAAAGATCTGGCCACAACCAAGGGTGTGGAATCGAGTATGCAACCAGCTGCCGGTGCAGAGGAGTAAGAGATGTTCGGTAAATTAAGCCTGGAGGCGATACCCTATCACGAGCCGATAGTCATGGTGACGCTTGCCATGATCGCGCTCGGTGGTATCGCCGTCGTTGGTGCCATCACCTATTTCCGCAAGTGGACCTACTTGTGGACCGAGTGGCTGACCACGGTCGACCACAAGAAAATCGGCGTGATGTACATCATCGTCGCTATGATCATGCTGCTGCGCGGCTTCGCCGACGCCATCATGATGCGTACCCAGCTGGCCGCCGCCACCGGTGGCTCCGAAGGCTACCTGCCGCCTGAACACTATGACCAGATCTTCACCGCCCACGGTGTGATCATGATCATCTTCATGGCGATGCCGTTCTTCACCGGCCTGATGAACCTCGCGGTTCCGCTGCAGATCGGTGCGCGTGACGTTGCCTTCCCGTTCCTCAACTCCCTGAGCTTCTACCTGCTGCTGGCAGGCGTGCTGCTGGTCAACATCTCGCTGGGCGTTGGCGAATTCGCCAAGACCGGCTGGGTTGCCTATCCGCCGCTCGCGGGTATCCAGTACAGCCCTGGGGTGGGTGTCGACTACTACATCTGGGCGCTACAGCTATCCGGATTGGGTACGACGCTTACCGGCGTGAACTTCCTCGTCACCGTGATGAAGATGCGCGCCCCTGGCATGAAGCTGATGGACATGCCGATCTTCACCTGGACCTGCACCTGGGCCAACGTGCTGATCGTCGCTTCCTTCCCGATCCTGACCGCCGCACTCGCCCTGCTGACCGTTGACCGTTATCTGGACTTCCACATCTTCACCAACGAGCTTGGTGGGAACCCGATGATGTACGTCAACCTGTTCTGGGCGTGGGGTCACCCTGAGGTCTACATCCTGATCCTGCCGGCCTTCGGCGTGTTCTCGGAAGTCACCTCGACCTTCGCGGGCAAGCGCCTGTTCGGTCACCACTCGATGATCTACGCCTCGGGCGCGATCGCCATCCTCGGCTTCGCGGTCTGGCTGCACCACTTCTTCACCATGGGTGCCGGCGCCAGCGTCAACACCTTCTTCGGCCTGGCGACGATGCTGATCTCCATTCCGACCGGTGTGAAGCTGTTCAACTGGCTGTTCACCATCTACCAGGGCCGTCTGCGCTTCACCGCGCCGATCATGTGGACCCTGGGCTTCATGGTCACTTTCTCCATCGGTGGCATGACCGGCGTCCTGCTGGCTGTTCCAGGTGCCGACTTCGTTCTGCACAACAGCCTGTTCGTGATCGCCCACTTCCACAACGTGATCATCGGTGGCGCGGTATTCGGCTACATCGCCGGCTTCGCCTTCTGGTTCCCGAAAGCCTTCGGTTTCACCCTGAACGAGAAGTGGGGCAAGGCTGCCTTCTGGTTCTGGATCTCCGGCTTCTACGTAGCGTTCATGCCGCTGTACGCCCTGGGCTTCATGGGCATGACCCGTCGTCTGAACCACTCCGACAACCCGCTGTGGGAACCCTACCTGTACGTAGCCGTGGTCGGCGCCGTGCTGATCCTGTTCGGTATCGCTTGCCAGCTGATCCAGATCTACGTCTCGGTTCGCGACCGCAAGGACAACATGGACGTCACTGGCGATCCATGGGGCGGCCGTACCCTGGAATGGTCGACTTCGTCGCCACCTCCGTTCTACAACTTCGCTCACATGCCTGAGAAAGTTGGCCTGGACGCCTGGCACGAAGCCAAGGAAGCCGGTGTTGCCTACAAGGCGCCTGCCAAGTACGAAGCGATCCACATGCCGAGCAACACTGCTACCGGCCTGTTCATGGGTCTGTTCCTGACCGTGTTCGGCTTCGCCTTCATCTGGCACATCTGGTGGCTGGTGGGCGCGAGCCTGGTTGCGACCATCGCTGTCTTCGTTCGCCACGCCGCGCGTGACGACCAGGGCTACATGGTTCCGGCCGAAGAAGTGGCGCGCATCGAAGGCGAGCGCATGAAAGCGCTGGCCCAAGCAGGTGCTCTGCCTGCCGGCGCACGTGTCGAATCGTTTGAACGGGTGTAATCAATGTCCAGTCAAGTAATCCACGGTGGCGCGCATGGCCATGACCATGCGCACGATGACCACCACCACGACTCGGGCCAGATGACCGTACTCGGTTTCTGGCTGTACCTGATGACCGACTGCATCCTGTTTGCGTCGCTCTTCGCCACCTACGCGGTGCTGTCCGGCGGTTTCGCCGGCGGCCCGTCGGGTCATGACATCTTCCAGCTCGACTTCGTGCTGGTCGAAACCGCGTTCCTGCTGCTGTCCTCGATCACCTTCGGCTTCGCCATGCTGAAGATGTTCGACGGCAAGAAAGCCGGCGTGCTGGGCTGGCTGGCCGTGACCTTCGTGTTCGGCGCGGCCTTCATCGCGATGGAAATCTATGAGTTCCATCACCTGATCGCCGAGGGCTACGGCCCGCAGCGCAGCGGCTTCCTGTCGGCGTTCTTCGCGCTGGTCGGTACCCACGGTCTGCACGTGACTGCCGGTCTGATCTGGATGGCGATCATGATGTATCAGATCAACAAGCACGGCATCACGCCGACCGCCAAGACCCGCATGAGCTGCCTGAGCCTGTTCTGGCACTTCCTGGACGTGGTCTGGATCTGCGTGTTCACCGTCGTCTACCTGCTGGGGGTTCTGTAATGGCTAGCGCACACGACACTCATCACGAGGGTAACCACGGTAGCGTGAAGTCGTACATGATCGGCTTCGTGCTCTCGATCATCCTGACCGCGATCCCGTTCGGCCTGGTGATGTTCCCGACCCTGCCGAAGAACCTGACCGTCCTGATCGTGGTGGCCATGGCCGTCATCCAGGTGGTGGTACACCTCGTGTACTTCCTGCACATGGACCGCTCGAAAGAGCAGCGCTCCAACGTGTCGACGTTCCTGTTCACCGTGCTGGTCATCGCACTGCTGGTCGGCCTGTCGCTGTGGATCATGTTCAGCATCCACTTCGAAATGATGGCCAAGTGAGGTAAGACTGCATGTCCGTTAAGCACCTTATCCAAATCACCAAACCGGGGATCATTTTCGGTAACGTGCTTTCCGTGGCAGGCGGTTTCTTCCTTGCCTCGAAGGGCCATGTGGATTTCGCCCTGTTCCTGGCGGTGGTGATCGGTACGTCCCTGGTGGTCGCGTCCGGATGCGTGTTCAACAACTGCATCGACCGCGACATCGACCAGAAGATGGAGCGCACCAAGAACCGCGTCATGGTCCAGGGCGGCATGTCGCTGCCCTTCGCGCTGCTTTACGCCACCCTGCTCGGGGTGGCGGGTTTCAGCCTGCTGTATGTCCAGGCCAACCCGCTGGCGGCGTTCTGCGCCCTGGTCGGCTTCATCGTCTACGTCGGTTTCTACAGCCTGTGGCTGAAGCGCAAATCGGTGCACGGCACCCTGGTCGGCAGCCTGTCCGGTGCCATGCCTCCGGTGATCGGCTACTGCGCCGTGAGCAACAGCTTCGACCTGGCCGCGGTGACCTTGCTGGTGATGTTCAGCCTGTGGCAGATGCCGCACAGCTTCGCCATCGCGATCTTCCGCTTCAAGGACTACAGCGCCGCCAACATTCCGGTACTGCCGGTGGCGCGCGGTATCCTCGCGGCGAAGAAGCAGATCGTGCTGTACGTGCTGGCCTTCGTCCTGGCGACCCTGATGCTGACCCTCGGCGGCTACGCCGGCCTGGGTTACCTTGCCGTGGCGGCCGCCATGGGCCTGTACTGGCTGTACATGGCCTGGGGTGGCTACAAGGCCGAGGACGACAGCAAGTGGGCACGCAAGGTGTTCGGCTTCTCCATCCTCACCGTCACCGCCCTGAGCGTGATGATGTCGGTGGACAGCCAGACCGCGGCTGATGTGCTGATGACCTACGCACGCTGATACCGCTACCTGTTGCAAGAAAAGCCCCGGCCTTGTGCCGGGGTTTTTTTTGATCTTCAGGCACGGCTTCCAACTGATGGTGCCTACACCGCAAGCGCATTCTTCCCACTCCTACAACAGAGGAGTCAGGCAAATGAGTGTATTTACAGCTTACTTTTGCGGTACTGGTTCTCACCGATTCGACACCACGAATCCGAATTTCTGGAATGGCGAGCTGGTCTCGACACTGGCCAGCAACGATCTGGGCAAGGAGTTCGCGCACTGGATCGCGGTCGATGGACCGGGGAGCGGCAACATGCAGGACGACGCGCTGTTCGTCGAGCCAGGCGGGTATTTCAACTGGACCGGTCAGGTGTTCGGGCGAGGTTGGGAGGAAAACGTCGCGCACGTTCTGCAGGTCATCAAGGGCAAGAGCCAGTGGCAGCGCGAAACGCTCACCCAGGCCCAATACGAGGCGCTCAGGCGCGCGGGTGTCAACATTCCCGAGGTGGCCTCCAATGGTTCGTGGTTCTGGCGCAAGTACAATTACGGCAATCGCCAGCCCACCCCACAGGCATTGCAGGAGCAGATCATCAGCGTTTTCCGCAGACCGCGCATACCGACCACGGTCAACCTGGTGGGCTGGAGCCGCGGTGGTATCAGCTGCCACATGCTGGCCAACGCCATGGCCAACGCCATGGCCAACGATCCGGAGCTCAGGCATGTGGCGGTGAACATCTTCGCCATCGATCCGGTGCCGGGGGCCGGTAACGTCCAGCCCCATAGGGTGCAACTGGGCAGCAACGTCAAGGAATATGTCGGCTTCTACTCTCGCGATGAACGTTCCAGAGGTTTTGCCTGCGTGATTCCGTCGGTCCAGCGCAGTACCCGTAAACGCATTTTCCCGATGCCGGGGCGCCATGCCACGCTGGTGGGCAACGCATCGCTGGATGGCGCGGGCAGTGGCAGGCAGCTCGCCGAGCCGGGACTGATCGTGCGTCATTTTGCCGAGGTGTGCCTGACGCGCTGGGGAGCCAAGCTGGACAAGTGTCTGCGCTTGAGCGACAGCCAGTTGATGGACTATCACCGCGTCATCGCCAACCAGGACTCGCAGTACGTTGCCATGCGCAGCAAGTCCTACACGGTCGTCACCGAAGGCGACCGCAATGACCGCCTCGTTCATCGTGGCTCGACCAGTACCACCTTCAGCAAGGTCCAGGGCGCGCACCTCGATCCTAGTGCTGGATTGAGCCTGCAGCGTTTTGATCTGAGCACCTACAAGGCGCTACGTTGACCGGGTAAAGGGCGCCTGCGCAGGCGCCCTTTACAAGGCCAGGACGATACCGCTATCTTCTGTTTCGGCCGCCACAGCGGCCAGCGTCGCTCGGACGGTTCCGGGCGCTTACGTCTCCAGAGGAAAGCATGGCCAACCCAGGTTCGCCGCGCCGCTTCGCGCGCATCGATCGTCTCCCCCCGTACGTTTTCAATATCACCGCCGAACTCAAGATGGCCGCCCGCCGCCGTGGCGAGGACATCATCGACCTGAGCATGGGCAACCCCGATGGCGCCACGCCGCCGCACATCGTCGAGAAGCTGGTGCAGGTCGCCCAGCGTGAAGACACTCATGGTTACTCCACCTCGCGCGGCATCCCGCGCCTGCGCCGGGCCATCTCCAACTGGTACAAGGAACGCTACGAGGTCGAGATCGACCCAGAAAGCGAAGCCATCGTCACCATTGGCTCGAAAGAGGGCCTGGCGCATCTGATGCTTGGTACCCTCGATCACGGCGACACGGTGCTGGTGCCCAACCCCAGCTACCCGATCCACATCTACGGCGCGGTGATCGCCGGCGCCCAGGTGCGGTCGGTGCCGCTGGTGCCGGGGGTGGACTTCTTCAACGAGCTGGAACGCGCGATCCGCGAGTCGATCCCCAAGCCGAAGATGATGATCCTCGGTTTCCCGTCCAACCCGACCGCGCAGTGCGTCGAGCTGGATTTCTTCGAACGCGTGGTGGCGTTGGCCAAGCAGTACGATGTGCTGGTGGTGCATGACCTGGCCTACGCCGACATCGTCTACGACGGCTGGAAGGCGCCGTCGATCATGCAGGTGCCGGGGGCCAAGGACATCGCGGTGGAGTTCTTCACCCTGTCCAAGAGCTACAACATGGCCGGCTGGCGTATCGGCTTCATGGTCGGCAACCCCGAGCTGGTCAGCGCCCTGGCGCGGATCAAGAGCTACCACGACTATGGCACTTTCACCCCCTTGCAGGTCGCGGCCATCGCCGCGCTGGAAGGAGACCAGCAGTGCGTGCGCGACATCGCCGAGCAATATCGCCAGCGCCGCAACCTGCTGGTCAAGGGCCTGCACGAGCTGGGCTGGATGGTCGAGAACCCCAAGGCGTCGATGTATGTCTGGGCGAAGATCCCCGAGCAGTACGCGCACCTGGGCTCGTTGGAGTTTTCCAAGAAGCTGCTGGCCGAAGCCAAGGTCTGCGTGTCTCCAGGCATCGGCTTTGGCGACTATGGCGATGACCATGTGCGCTTCGCCCTGATCGAGAACCAGGACCGCATCCGCCAGGCCATTCGCGGTATCCGCCAGATGTTCCGGGCCGATGGGCTGACCGGCAAGTAAGCCGCAAGCTCCAAGCTCCAAGCCGCAAGCTCCAAGCCGCAAGCCGCAAGCCGATCTGTGCAATACAGCCTTCTTGCGGCTTTCCATATGAGCGGGGTAGGGAAGACACAGCGCTTTTTCTTGCCGCTTGTCGCTAACCGCTTGAGGCCGCGATAAGCGGCCGTCTTTTTTTCATTGCCCCTCTTCTCAGCCGTTCGCGCCTGGATTACAAATAGCGCCGCGGGCGCTCGCCCGGATAACAACAACCTCCCTTCCTGGCCATCATGTCCGAACAGAATCCTTGCCTGACCTGCGGCGCCTGCTGCGGCTACTTTCGTGTGTCTTTCTTCTGGGGCGAGTGCCAGTCCGCTGGCGGTGTGGTGCCCGACGATCTGGTGGTACAGATCAACCCGACCCGTGTCGCCATGATCGGCACCGACGCCAAGCCCTGCCGTTGCGTCAGCCTGGGCGGCGAGATCGGCACGCAAGTGGCGTGCTCCATCTACGAGAACCGCTCCAGCCCATGCCGCGAGTTCGAGGCGTCGTGGGAAAACGGTGTGCACAACCCCAGTTGCGATGATGCCCGCGCGGCCTACGGCCTGCCGCCGCTGACGCCACCTGGCGCCAACGAACCCCACTGGCCGGACGATGGGGCGGAGGTCGCCTGACCCTGGCGCTCCGTGGGCACAAAACAGAGCCTGTGGGAGCGGGTCTACCCGCGAATATGCCGTTGCGCCGAGTAACGCGTTCGCGGGTAAACCTGCTCCCATAGGAGCTCAATAGCTGACCGTTCGTCGGTTGGATCCAATGGACAAGTGGCTGAAACCCGCGAATCACGTGCCGCCTCGACAAAGTATTAACACCATTTGATCGGCTCCGACGCCTTACTCCCGGCTCCTGAGCGGCTACACATTCCTGCAAAGGAAACCTGTTAGCCATTGATCAGGCGTTTCGGCCGTCGCGTGTTTCGCGTCTCGCTTGCACCCCGCAGTACACGCATTCAAGGACTGAATTGCCTGATCCACGAAGGAGCTCTCCGTGGACAGACGTGCCGCCCCCCGTTCGCCCGCCCGTATCTCGCAATTGTCGCTTGCCGTCAGCCTGGCCGTCGGAACCTTGGCCTTCGGCCTGAGCAGTGAGCAGGCGCTGGCCGTCTGTTCCGCGGCAGGCGCCACGATCACCTGCAACGGCGCGGCCAACCCGCTGGCGCCGAGCTATACCAATGGCGGCAACAACCTCAACGTGACCGTCAACCCAGGCGCCTCGTTGGGCACCTTGCTGGGCGTCGGCGGCACCTCGCTGTCGCTGGCGGGTACTGGCAACACGCTGACCAACTCCGGCACCATCGATCCGACCTTGCTGGGCTTGCTGAGCATCCAGTCCACAGCGGTGCTGATGGGCAACACCGGCAACAGCGGCAACCTGACCATTACCAACAATGCCTCTGGGGTGATCAAAGGCACGGGTGCCTTGCTGGGCCTGAACCTGCTCAACCTTACCGGCATGGCGCTGGATGCCCGCAACGGCGCGAGCGGCACTACCACCATCAGCAACGCCGGGTCGATCGGTTCCTCGGCCCTGGCGGGGCTTTCGATCTTGAGCGAGGACACCCCGGTGATCGCGGTGACCGGCGGCAGCAGGGTGATTTTCACCAACACCGGCACCATCCTCGGGCGGGCGGCGTTCGAAGCTTCCACGACGGGCAACACCTTCACCAACGCGGGGTCCATCACCGGCAGCCTGTCGATGGGGGCCGGCAGCACCAACCGCTTCAACGCCATCACCGGCTCCAGCGTCAGTGCCGGGCTGGGGATCGGCGTGGCGTTGCTGGTCACCAGCAACCCCAACCTTGGCTTCGCGGCGGCGGGCAAGATCGACGGTGGCGCCGGTGGCACCAACACCCTGGCGCTGCAGAACGTCATTGGTGGCGGTAGCGGTACCAGTGGCAGCGGCACCATCAACGCCGCCAACTACATCAACTTCAACCGGCTGATCGTCGACGCCGGCACTTGGAGCCTGATCGGCCAGGTGCTCAACGGCACCACCCAGACCACCCTCAACGATGGCCAGCTCAACTTCGACAACGCCAGCGCGTTCGGCACCGGCGCCATCACCGTCAATGGCGGCGGCCTGGCGGGTACCGTCGGCGGGCTGAACCTGGCCAACAACCTGACGCTCAATGCCGGGTTGAACGTCGGCGGCGCCACGGACATGGGCCTCAATGGCGTGATCTCCGGGGTCGGCGGCCTGACCAAGACCGGTGCCGGCCTGCTTACCTTGGGCGGCACCAATACCTACAGCGGCGGCACCACCTTGGCCGCTGGCGGCCTCAACCTCACCAGCGCCGCGGCGCTGGGCAGCGGTGGCCTGACCGTCAGCGGCGCCGGCAGCCTGCAAGGCAGCGTACCACTGGTGCTGAACAACGCCGTGACCCTGAACGCGGCGTTGACGCTGCCCGGCAGCAACGCCCTGACGCTTGGCGGCGTGCTCAGCGGCACTGGCTCGCTGGCCAAGAGCGGCACCGGCAACCTGACGCTGAACGGCCTCAACACCTTCAGCGGCGGTACCACGCTGGCCGGCGGCATCCTCACGCTAGGCAATGACGGCGCGCTTGGCTCCGGCGCCCTGACCCTCACCGGCAATGGCACGCTCGACAGCAGTGCGCCGCTCACGCTGGGCAACGCCATCGCTTTGGGCGGCAACACCCTCACGCTGCCGGGCAGCAACGCGGCGACCTTGAACGGCGTCATCAGTGGTACGGGCGGTCTGACCAAGAACGGGGCGGCCGACCTGATCCTCAATGGCGTCAACACCTACAGCGGCACCACCACGCTCGGCGCCGGCAAGCTCACCCTCGGCAACAGCGCCGCGCTTGGCACCAGTGGCCTGGCCCTGACCGGCAATGCCAGTCTCGATGCCAGCGGCGCGGTCAGCCTGGGCAATGCGATTGCCCTCGGGGCCAATACCCTCGACCTGCTCGGCACCAGCGCCATGACCCTGGGCGGCGTCATCAGCGGCACCGGCGCCCTGGTCAAGAATGGCGCCGGCGACCTGACCCTGAACGGCAACAGCACCTTCAGCGGCGGCCTGACGCTCAACACTGGCAAGCTCACCGTCGGGCACAGCAACGCGCTGGGCAGCGGTGCGCTGACCCTGGGCGGCAACGCCAGCCTCGACGCCAGTACTGCGGTCAACCTGGGCAACGCGGTCAATCTCGGCGCCAACACCCTCGACTTGCTGGGTACCAGCGCCACCACCCTGGGCGGGGTCATCAGCGGTACCGGCGCGCTGGTCAAGAACGGCAGTGCCGGCCTGACGCTCAACGGCAACAACACCTTCAGCGGCGGCACTACCCTCAATAGCGGCGTGCTGACCGTGGGCAACAACAATGCCCTGGGTACCGGCGCGCTGACCCTCGGTGGCAATGCCAGCCTGGATGCGGGCGTGGCGGTCAACCTGGGCAATGCCATCAATCTGGCCGGCAACACCCTGACCCTGGCGGGCACCAGCGCCACCACCCTGGGCGGGGTGATCAGCGGTACCGGAGCACTGATCAAGAACGGCAGCACCAACCTGACCCTGGGTGGCGCCAACACCTACAGCGGCGGGCTGAACCTCAATGCCGGTACCCTGACCCTGGCCAGCGCGGCGGCCCTGGGCACGGGCGACTTGACCGTCGGTGGAGCCTCGACCCTGGCCAACGCCGTGGCGATGACGCTGAGCAATGGCGTCAACCTCGGCGCCGACCTGACCCTGGCCGGCGCCAACAATCTCAATCTGGCCGGTAATCTCAGCGGTACGGGTGGCCTGATCAAGAATGGCAGCGCCAGCCTGACCCTGAGCGGCGCCAACACCCACAGCGGCGTCACCGCGCTCAACGCCGGCACCCTGGTGCTCGGCAGCAACACCGCGCTGGGCAGCGGCGCGCTCAACGCCGCCGCCAACACCACGCTGGACACCAGCGTCGCGGGGCTGAACATCGCCAATGGCTTGACCCTGGCCGGCAACCTGAACCTGCCTGGCAGCAACGACCTGACCCTGAGCGGCGTCATCGCCGGCGTTGGCGGCATCACCAAGGGCGGCAACACCAGCTTGACCCTGACCGGTGCCAACACCAACAGCGGCTCCACCTTCCTCAACAGCGGTACCCTGGTGGTCGGCAGCAACACCGCGCTGGGCACCGGTACCCTCAACACCGCCGCCGGCACCCACCTGGACGCCAGCACTGCCGTGAGCCTGGCCAACAACGCCATCATCGCCGGCCCCCTGACTATCGACGGCAGCGCCGACCTGGGCCTGAGCGGCGTGCTCAGCGGCATCGGCTCGCTGGTCAAGAACGGCAACGCCAGCCTGACCCTGAGCGGCAACAACGTCTTCACCAACGGCACCCAGCTCAACGCCGGCACGCTGATCCTCGGCAGCAACACCGCATTGGGCATCGGCGGCCTGACCCTGGGTGGCAACGCCAACCTCGACACCAGCAGCGCCGTCGCGGTGACCAATAGCATCAGCCTCGGCGCCAACACCCTGACTGTGCTGGGCAGCAACGCCACCACCCTGACCGGGCAGATCAGCGGCACCGGCGCGCTGGTCAAGAGCGGCAGCGCCGGCCTGACGCTCAACGGCAACAACACCTTCAGCGGCGGCACTACCCTCAACGCAGGCACCTTGACCCTGGGCAACAGCAACGCCCTCGGCACCGGTGCGTTGACCCTGGGTGGCAATGCCAGCCTCGACGGCAGCGGAGCGCTCAACCTGGGCAACGCCATCAACCTCGCCGGCAATACCCTGACCCTGGCGGGCAGCAATGCCACCACCCTCGGCGGCGTGATCGGTGGTACCGGTGGCCTGGTCAAGAACGGCGCCAGCAACCTGACCCTGAGCGGCGCCAACACCTTCAGCGGCGGCCTCGACCTCAACGCCGGCACCCTGACCCTGGCCAGCGCCGCGGCGCTTGGGACCGGCGCGCTGAACATCGGCGGCGTTGCCACCCTGGCCAACTCGACGGCGATGACCCTGAACAACGCCATCAACCTGGGCGCCGACCTGTCGCTGCCCACCACCAGCAACCTGACCCTGGCCGGCACGCTCAGCGGCACCGGCGGCCTGATCAAAAGCGGCAGCGCCACCCTGACCCTCAGTGGCAACAACACGCACAGCGGTACTACTGCCCTCAACGCCGGTACCCTGGTGCTCGGCAGCAACACCGCCCTGGGTACCGGCGCGCTCAATGCCGCCAACAACACCACCCTGGACACCAGCGTGGCCGGTCTGAACATTGGCAACGCACTGAACCTGGCCGGCAACTTCATCCTGCCCGGCAGCAACGACCTGACATTGAGCGGCACCATCGCCGGCAACGGTGGCATCACCAAGAACGGCGCCACCACCCTGACCCTGACCGGCAACAACAGCAACAGCGGCCTTACCCGCCTCAACGACGGCACCCTGGTAGTCGGCAGCAACACCGCACTGGGTACCGGTACCCTCAACACCCTGGCCGGCACCCACCTGGATGCCAGCACCGCGGTGAGCCTGGCCAACGGCGTCACCATCGCCGGCCCCCTGACCATCGATGGCGGCGCCGACCTGGCCCTGGGCGGCGTGGTCAGCGGTATTGGTTCGCTGATCAAGAACGGCAACGCCAACCTGACCCTCAGCGGTAACAACATCTACACCAACGGCACCCAGCTCAATGCCGGCACGCTCACCCTCGGCAGCAACACCGCGCTGGGGATCGGCGCCCTGACCCTGGGCGGCAACGCCAACCTCGATGCCAGTACCGCGGTGGCGGTGACCAACGGCATCGGCCTGGGCGGCAACACCCTGACCGTGCTGGGCAGCAATGCCACCACCCTCGGCGGCCTGATCAGCGGCAGTGGCGCGCTGGTCAAGAACGGCAGCGCCGGGCTGACCCTCAACGGCAACAACACCTACAGCGGCGGCACCACCCTCAATGCCGGGCTGCTGACCCTGGGCAACAACAACGCCATCGGCAGCGGTGCCCTGAGCGTGGGCGGCAATGCCAGCCTCGAGGGCAGCGCCGCGCTCAACCTGGGCAACGCCATCAACCTGGGAGCCGGCGCCACCCTGACCTTGCCGGGCAGCAGCAACACCACGCTCGGCGGCGTGATCAGCGGCACTGGCGCGCTGACCAAGAACGGCAGCAGCAACCTGACCCTGTCGGGGGCCAACACTTTCAGCGGTGGCCTCAACCTCAATGCCGGTACCCTGACCCTGGCCAACGCCACGGCGCTGGGGACCGGCGCGCTGAACGTCACTGGCGCGTCGACCCTGGCCAACAGCTCGGCGCTGACCCTGGGCAACAACGTCAACCTCGGCGCCAACCTGACCCTGGGCGGCAGCAGCAACCTGACCCTGGGCGGCGTGCTTGCCGGCACCGGCGGCTTGATCAAGAACGGCGTGTCCGACCTGACGCTTACCGGCAACAACACCTTCAGCGGTGCCATCGACCTGCAAGGTGGCAGCATCAGCACCGTTGGCGGCGCGGCCTTGGGCAATACCTCAGGGGTCAATGTCGGTGCCGGTGCCAGCCTCAACCTCGGCGCCAGTGCCAGCATTGGCGGCCTGACCGGCGCCGGCACGGTGAACCTTGGCGCAGGCAGCGATCTGAGCGTGGGTGGCAACAACCTCAATGGCGTGTTCAGCGGTGTCCTGGCCGGCAGCGGCGGGCTGATCAAGCAAGGTACCGGCAGCCTGGAGCTGTCGGGCACGAACGTGTTCGGCGGCAACACCACGGTCAACGCCGGCCTGCTCAACGTAACCGGCTCCCTGGCCAGCGCCAGCGTGCAGGTCAACAGTGGCGCCAGCCTCGGCGGCACCGGCAGCCTGCTGGGCGCGCTCGACATCGCCAACGGCGCGCACCTGCTGGCCAACAGCGGCGCGACCCTCGGCACCGGCGCGCTGACGCTGCACAGTGGCTCGATCCTCGACTTCGGCCTGGGCTCGCCCGCCACTGGCGGCACGGCACTGGTCAACGTCAACGGCAACCTGACCCTGGACGGTACCCTCAACGTCACCGATCTCGGCGGTTTCGGCACCGGTATCTACCGGCTGTTCGACTACACCGGCGCGCTGGTCGACAACGGCCTGCTGGTCGGCAACGTGCCGGGTGCCATGCTGCCCGGCGACCTGCAGGTGCAGACGTCCATCGGCAGCCAAGTCAACCTGCTGGTTGGCGGTGCCACCGGCACCGTGCAGTTCTGGGATGGCGGCCAGAACGTGCCCAATGGCGTGATCGACGGCGGCAACGGCACCTGGAATGGCAGCAACACCAACTGGACCGATGTCAACGGCGTGCTCAACGGCAGCTGGGCCAACGATTTCGCGGTGTTCCAGGGCACCGCGGGGGATGTCACCGTGGTCGGCACCCAGGCCGCCACCGGGCTGCAGTTCGTCACCAATGGCTATCGCCTGATCGGCGCTGGTGGGCTGGACCTGGTCAACGGCAGCAACGGCGCCTTCGCCGTGCGTGTCGACCCCGGCGTAACCGCGACCCTCAACATCGGTCTCTCGGGCAGCGGCCAGCTGGCCAAGCTCGACAGCGGTACCCTGGTGCTCAATGGCGCCAACAGCTACACCGGCGGCACCCTGTTCAACGGCGGCACGGTCGTGGTCGGCAACAACAGCGCTTTTGGTACCGGCTCGGTCAGTACCGCCAACGGCACCACCCTGGACAGCAACACCGCCGTGACCCTCGGCAACGCCTTCAATCTCAGCGGTGCCCTGACCGTCGCCGGTTCCGCCGACCTGGGGCTGTCCGGCGTGGTTTCCGGTCTTGGCAGCCTGGTCAAGGGCGGCGGCGCCAACCTGACCCTGGGCAGCGCCAACACCTACAGCGGCGGCACCAGCCTGGGCGCCGGCACCCTGACCCTGGGCAACGCCCAGGCGCTGGGCACGAGCGGCTTGGCGGTAACCGGCGCCTCCAGCCTGGACACCACCGGCAACCTGGCACTGGGCAATACCATCGCCCTGAACGCCAACCTCACCCTGCCGGGCAGCAATGACCTGACGCTCAATGGTGCGCTCAGCGGCAGCGGTGGCCTGATCAAGGCCGGCGCCGGCACGCTCACCCTCAACGGCAGCAACAGCCAGCAGGGCAGCACCAGCCTGAACGGCGGCGCTCTGGTGGTGGGAAGCAACACTGCGCTGGGCACGGGTGCCCTGAACGCGGTCGGCGGCACCACCCTGAGCAGCAACGCCAGCGTCACCCTGGCCAACCAGATCAACCTGGCCGGCAACCTGACCATCGCCGGGGCGCAGAACCTGACCCTGGGCGGCAGCATCGGCGGTGTCGGCGGCCTGACCAAGATCGGCAGTGGCACCCTGACCCTCAATGGCGCCAATGGCAACCTGGGCAACACCAATCTCAATGCCGGCACCCTGGTGCTCGGCAGCACCACCGCGCTCGGTCTCGGCCAGCTCAATGCGGCAGCCGGCACCACGCTCGATAGCAACACTGCGCTGAGCATCGGCAATACCGTCAACCTGGGGGGCGGTGTCACGATCGCCGGCAGCAACAACCTGGAACTGGGCGGGTTGGTCACGGGGGCCGGCAATCTGACCAAGAACGGCGCCGCCAACCTGACCCTCAGTGGCGCCAACACCCTGACCGGTGGCGTGACCCTCAACGCCGGCACCCTCACCCTGGGCAACAACCAGGCGCTGGGCACCGGCACCCTGACTGTCGGCGGTGCGAGCGAGCTGGCCACCCTTGGCGCGCTGACCCTGGCCAACCAGGTGACGCTCAACGACACCCTGAGCCTGATCGGCAACGACAACCTGGCGCTCAATGGCGTGATCAGCGGCACTGGTGGCCTGAGCAAGACCGGCAGCGGCAACCTGACCCTCGGTGCCGCCAACACCTACCAGGGCACCACCACCCTTGGGGCTGGCACCTTGACCCTGGGCAACAACACCGCCTTGGGTACGGGCAGCCTGGCGGTGACCGGCAACAGCACCCTGGCCACTATCGGCGTGCTGCAGGTGGCCAACGCCATCGGCCTCGGCACCGGTGTCACTCTCGGCGTCAACAACACCCAGACCCTGACCCTCGATGGTGTCATCAGTGGTGCCGGGGCGCTGAACAAGCTTGGCGCCGGGCAACTGGTGCTCAATGGCAACAACACCTATGCCGGTGGTACTTCGCTGCAGGCCGGCAGCCTGCTGCTCGGCAATGCCGGGGCCCTGGGCAGCGGAGCCCTGACCGTCAACGGCGCCGCCAGCCTCGATGCCAGCCAGGCGCTGGTGCTGGTGAACGCCGTCAACCTTGCCGGTGGCAACCTGACCCTTGGCGGCAGCCAGGCGCTGACCCTCAACGGCGTGGTTTCCGGCAGCAATGGTCTGATCAAGAACGGCGCCGCCACCCTGACCCTCAACGGCAACAACACCTACAGCGGCGGCACCAGCCTCAACGCAGGCACCCTGGTGGTCGGCAGCAACACCGCGTTGGGCAGCGGCGACCTCAGCACCGACGCCAATACCAGCCTCGATGCAGGCGGCGCGGGCGTCACCCTGGCCAACAACGTGCACCTGGGAGGCACCCTCAACCTGCCAGGCAGCGCCGACCTGACCCTCACCGGTGTGGTGGACGGCGTCGGTGGCCTGAACAAGTCCGGGAGCGCCACCCTGACCCTAAACGGCGCCAACAACTACCTGGGCGGCACCACCCTCGGCGCTGGCCGGCTGGTGGTCGGCAACGACAACGCGCTGGGGCAGGGCGCCCTGACCGTGGCCGGGGCCTCGACCTTGAGCAGCGGCACCGGCACCACCCTGGCCAACAACGTCACCCTCAATGCCGGGCTGACCGTCGACGGTGGCAACGATCTGACCCTCAACGGCGTGCTCAACGGCACTGCCGGCTTGACCAAGAATGGCAGCGGCAACCTGACCCTCAATGGCAACAACGGCTACCAGGGCGGCACCCAGCTCAACGCCGGGCGCCTGACCCTGGGCAGCAGCGGCGCGCTGGGCACCGGCACCTTGGCGGTTACCGCCGACGCCACCCTGGCCAACAGCGCCCCCATGGCCCTGGGCAACACCATCGCCCTGAGCAACGGCGCCAACCTGACCGTCGAAGCCGCCAATGCGCTGATCCTCAGCGGCGACCTCGGCGGCAGTGGCAACCTGGTCAAGACCGGCGTCGACGACCTCACCCTGGTCGGCGTCAAGACCTTCACCGGTAACGTCGACATCCAGGCCGGCTCCCTGACCACCCTTGGTAGCGGTGTGCTGGCCAACGTCGACACCGTCAACGTCGGTGCCAGCGGCCAGCTCAACCTCAACGGCAATGCCAGCCTCGGCAGCCTGACCGGCAGCGGTCAGGTCGATGTCGGTATCGGCAGTGTCCTGAGCCTGGGCAGCAACAACCTCAGCAGCACCTTCGCCGGTGGCCTCAACGGCCTGGGCGGCCTGACCAAGGTCGGCAGCGGCACCCTGACGCTGACCGGCACCAGCAACCTGGCCGACAACACCCAGGTCAACGCCGGCACCCTGAAAGTGGACGGCACCCTGGGCAGCAACCTGCTGACGGTCGCCAGTGGTGCCACCCTGACCGGTAGCGGCACCGCCAACGCCACCGTGGTGATCAGCAACGGCGGCCATCTGGCCGGGCAGAGCGGCGCCACCCTGGGCCTCGGCAGCCTGGTGCTCAACAGCGGCTCGATCGTCGATGTCGGCCTCGGCGCGCCGTCAACCGGCGGCACCGCGCTGTTCAACGTCGGCGGCAACCTGACCCTCGACGGCACGCTCAATGTCGGCAGCATCGGCGGCTTCGGCAACGGTGTGTACCGCATCTTCGACTACGCCGGCTCCCTGACCGACAATGGCCTGGACTTCGGCAGCCTGCCACTGGGCGTGGGCCTGGGCGACGTGAGCCTGCAGACCGTCCTGGCCAACCAGGTCAACCTGCTGGTCAGCGCCGCGGGCCTGAACATCCAGTTCTGGGACGGCAGCCAGAGCGTGCCCAACGGCCAGGTCGATGGCGGCACCGGCGTGTGGAACGCCGGCAACACCAACTGGACCGACCTCAACGGCGTGCTCAACACCACTTGGGGCAGCACCTTCGCGGTGTTCCAGGGCACGCCGGGCGATGTCACCGTCGAGGGCAGCCAGACGGTCAACGGCCTGCAGTTCGTCAGCGATGGCTATCGCCTGCTGGCCGGCACCGGTGGCGCGCTCGACCTGATCAACGGCAGCGGTGGCGACACCAGCGTGCGGGTCGACCCCGGCGCCACGGCGACCCTCGATGTCGGCCTGAGCGGCGTCGGCAAGCTCAACAAGCTCGACACCGGCACCCTGGTGCTCAACGGCAACAACAGCTACAGCGGTGGCACCCTGCTCAGCGGCGGTACCCTGATTGTCGGCCACAACGCAGCCATGGGCAGCGGCGCGCTCGACACCACGGCGGGCACCACCCTCGACAGCAACGCCTCGGTAACCCTGGGCAATGCCATCACCCTGGCCGGTCCGCTGAACATCGCCGGTAGCAACGACCTGGCGCTCAACGGCAACATCGGTGGCACCGGCGGCCTGGTCAAGGCAGGCAACGCACGGTTGGCGCTGGCCGGCAACAATACCTTCGCCGGCAACACCGCGCTCAACGGCGGTACCCTGGTGCTGGGCGCCAATACCGCGCTCGGCACCGGCAACCTGAGCACGGCGGCGGGTACCAGCCTGGACAGCAGCCAGGCGGTTACCCTGGCCAACAACGTCAGCACCACGGGCGATCTCACCGTGCTGGGCAGCAACGACCTGACCCTGAGCGGCACCGTCGCCGGCACCGGCCGCCTGATCAAGACAGGCACGGCCCGCTTCGCGCTGATGGGGGCCAACACCTACAGCGGCGGCACCGAGTTGCAGACCGGCACCCTGGTGGTCGGCAACAACGCGGCGCTGGGCACTGGCGGTCTCGAGGTCACCGGCAACGCCAACCTCGACAGTGCCAGTGCCGTCACCCTGGCCAACCCGGTCAATGTCAGCGGCGTGCTCAACGTGCTGGGCAGCAACGACCTGCACCTGGCCGGTGTGCTCAGCGGCGCGGGCGAGCTGAACAAGAGCGGCCTGGCCGACCTGACCCTGTCGGGCAACAATACCTTCAGCGGCATTCTCAACATCCTGTCCGGCAGCCTGAGCACCATCGGCACCACCGCCCTGGGTACCCAGAGCCAGCTGAACGTCAGCAGCGGCGCCAGCCTCAACCTCGACGGCAACACCAGCCTCGGCGACATCGGCGGTACCGGTGCGATCCAGATCGCCGCCGGCAACAGCCTCAACGTCGAAGGCGGTGTGTTCGACGGCAACATCAGTGGCTCCGGCACCCTGAACAAACTCGGCATCGACACCCTGGCGCTGAACGGTGCCAACAGCCATACCGGCACCACCAACGTGCAGGGCGGCGGCCTGAAGGTCGATGGCTCCCTGGCCAGTGGCGCGGTGAATGTCGCCAGCGGTGCCAGCCTCAGCGGCGCCGGCAGCCTGGGCGGCGCGGTGACGGTGGCCAATGGCGGCAATCTCGCGGCTGTCAGCGGCAGCACGCTGAACGCCGGCAACCTGGTGCTCGACAGCGGCGCCAACTTCAATGCCTCGCTGGGCGCGCCGTCGACTGGTGGCACCCCACTGGTCAACGTCGCCAACGACCTGACCCTGGGCGGCACGCTCAACGTCGCCGATATCGGCGGCTTCGGCGCCGGCGTCTACCGGCTGTTCGCCTACGGCGGCAGCCTGGTCAACAACGGCATGAGCTTTGGCACCACCCCGGTGCCGGTCACCGACCTGACCGTGCAGACCGCCGTCGCCAACCAGGTCAACCTGGTGGTCGGTGGCGCCAGCAACGTGCTGTTCTGGGACGGCAGCCAAAGTGTCGCCAACGGCGTGATCGATGGCGGCAGCGGCACCTGGGATGCCACCAACACCAACTGGACCGATGCCAACGGCGTGCTCAACAGCACCTGGAACGATACCTTCGCCGTGTTCCAGAACACCGCGGGCACCGTCACCGTCAATGGCAGCCACAACATCACCGGCCTGCAGTTCGTCACCGACGGCTATGTGCTCAATGCCGGCGTGGGCGGCGAGCTGCTGGGCAACGGCGCCACCAACCTGCGGGTCGACAATGGCGTCACCGCCACCCTCAACGTCGCCCTCAACGGCACCGGCAGCGTCGCCAAGCAAGATGCCGGCACCCTGGTGCTCAATGCCGCCAACGGCTACAGCGGCGGCACCGCGCTCAACGGCGGCACCCTGGTCGTCGGCAACGACAGCGCGCTGGGCAGTGGCGTGCTGACCGCCGCTGGCGGCACCACGCTGGACAGCAATACCGCCGTCACCCTGGCCAACGACACCGTGCTCAACGGCGCCCTGGCCATCGCCGGCAGCAACGCCCTGACCCTGGGCGGTGTGGTCAGCGGTAGCGGAGGGCTGATCAAGAACGGCAATGGCGTGCTGACCCTGAACGGTGCCAACAGCTACAGCGGCGGCACCCAGATCAACGCCGGCAGCGTCGTGGGCAACACCACCAGCCTGCAGGGGGCGATCCTCAACAACGCCGCGCTGACCTTCGAGCAGAACGCCAACGGCAGCTACACCGGCAACCTCACCGGCAATGGCACCCTGGCCAAGAACGGCACCGGCGAACTGCTGCTGACCGGCGTCAACACCTTCACCGGCGCCGCCAGCGTCAATGCTGGCAGCCTGCTGGTCAATGGCCGCCTCGACAGCGCCACCGTGCAGGTCGCCACCGGCGCCCGTCTCGGCGGCAGCGGCACCTACGGCGGTGCTGTGCAGATCGCCAACGGCGCCACCCTGGCCGCAGGCCAGAGCGCCACGCCGCTCACCGTCGGCAGCCTCGACCTGAGTTCGGGCAGTGCCCTGGACTTCAGCCTCGGCGCGCCGGCCGCCTCCACCACCGTGGTCAAGGTCAATGGCAACCTGGTGCTCGACGGCACGCTGAACATCACCGACGCCGGCGGCTTCGGCACCGGTGTGTACCAACTGTTCAACTATGGCGGCACGCTGACCAATAACGGCCTGGTGTTCGGTGCCATTCCTGGCAGCGTGGCCCTGGGCGACCTCAGCCTGCAGACCGCCATCGCCAACCAGATCAACCTGGTGGTGCAGAACGTCGGTGAGGATCTGCAGTTCTGGAACGGTGGCAAGACCAATCCCGATGGCAGCATCGGTGGTGGCAGCGGTACCTGGGGCCCGAATACCGGCTGGACCAACGCCAGCGGCACCAGCAACGAAGGCTGGAGTGGCGGCTACGCGGTATTCGGCGGCACCGCGGGGACCGTTACCGTGGTGGGCAACCAGTCGTTCGATGGCTTGCAGTTCCTCAGCGATGGCTATCAGGTGGTCCCCGGCAGCGGCGGCAGCCTGACCCCGGTCAATGGCGCCGACGGCAGCCTGGCCCCAGTGCGGGTCAACGCCGGCGCCACCGCCACGGTCAGCGCGCCGCTGGTCGGCACCGGCGGTATCGAGAAGCTCGATGCCGGCACCTTGATCCTCGCGGGCGCCAACACCTACAGCGGCGGTACCACCGTCAGTGGCGGCACGCTGGTCGGCAACACCACCAGTCTGCAAGGCAACATCCTCAACAACGCCAGCCTGGTGTTCGCCCAGGGCAGCAACGGCACCTTCAATGGCACCCTCAGCGGCACTGGCACCACCACCAAGCAAGGTGGCGGCACCTTGCTGCTGACCGGCAACCAGCCGTTCAGCGGCGCCTTCAACGTCAACCAGGGCGTGCTCCAGGTGGGCGACGCCGCCAACCCGGGCAGCAACCTCGGCGCCCAGGTGACCGTGGCCAACGGCGCCGCGCTGACCGGCAACGGCACCGTCGCCGGGCTGACCAACAACGGCACCGTGCTGCCAGGGCCTGCCGGCAACCTGAACGTCTCGGGCAACTTCACCAATGGCGCCAGCGGCACCCTGGTCATCGACCTGGGCACTTCGCCGGTGAACTACCTCAACGTCGGCGGCACCGCCAACCTCGGCGGCAGCCTGATGGTGGCCAACCTCGCCAGCGGCAACGGCCAGTACACCGTGGTCAGCGCCGCGGGCGGGGTCAACGGCACCTTCGCCACCACCAACCTGGCCAACTCGGCGTTCCTCAACAGCTCGCTGGACTACGGCGCCAACCAGGTGACCCTGTCGGTGAGCCGCAACGGCAACTCCTTCGCCGACGTCGCCGCCACCGGCAACCAGCGTGGCCACCGCCCTGAGCAGCGCCGGCGCACCGGCCATACTGGTGGAAAACCTGCTGCCGCTGGATAGCCAGAGTGCCCAGGCCGCGTTCGACAGCCTGTCCGGCGAGATCCACGCCAGCACCGCGACCGTGCTGATCGAGGACTCGCGCTACATCCGCGAAGCGGTCAACGATCGCCTGCGCCAGGCTGACTGCACTGACCCGAACGATCCACGCCGCACCCTGGCGCCCACCGCCAACCAGCAGCTGACCAGCGAAGGTTGCCAGGGCCAGGCCGTGGGCTGGATCCGCGCCATCGGCGGCTGGGGCACCTACGACGGCAGCAGCAGCCATGCCAGCGTCGATCGCGACCTGTCCGGCTTCATGCTCGGTGTCGACCGTGCCCTGGATGACGCGTGGAAGGTCGGCGTCGCCGCCGGCTACACCCGTTCGAGCATCGATGCGCACCGTCGTCGCTCGGATGCGTCGGTGGACAGCTACCACCTGACCACCTACCTGGGTTACCAGATGGACGCCTTCGCCGCTCGCCTGGGCGTGGCCTACAGCTGGCATGACATCGACAGCAAGCGCGACGTCGAGGTGGGCGGCTACAACGACCGCCTGAAAGCCAAGTACGACGCACGCAGCGCCCAGGTGTTCGGCGAAGTGGGCTATGCCATCGACGCCGGTGGTATCGCGCTGGAGCCGTTCGCCGGGCTGGCCTATGTCAACTACGACAGCGACACCGCTCGTGAGAAAGGCGGGGCAGGGCGGTTGCAGGGCAGCGTGGATCAGGACGTGACGTTCTCCACCGTTGGCGTGCGGGCTGGCAAGCGCATCAAGCTCGACAACGGCAGCGAGATCACCCCACGGCTGTCGCTGGGCTGGCGCCATGCCTTCGGCGATGACAAACCCGATGCCGACCTGCGCTTCATCGATGGCGGCGCCGGGTTCAGCACCGAGGGTGTGCCGATCGCCAAGGATGCGGCGGTGGTCGAGGCCGGGCTGGATCTGTCGGTCGGGCAGAGCGGCAAGCTGGGGGTTGGTTACTCCGGGCAGCTGTCCAGCGAGAACCGCGACCATGGTGTGGTGGTGAGCTTCAGCATGGGGTTCTGAGGTAGATTGCCGGGGGCTGCTTTGCAGCCCTTTCGCGACACAAGGCCGCTCCTACAGGGGACCGCGTCCCCCTGTGGGAGCGGCCTTGTGTCGCGAAAGGGGCGCAACGCGCGCCCAGCGTCCTCTAACCCGGTCATTTTCGAGATCTGACCGCATCAGGGCCACCAGGTGTTCGCCGCAATCCTTGCAGCGCCTATGAGATCGAGCGCCGCCCGCGCGGCGCATCGCGACGCAAGGCCGCTCCTACATTTGTTTCGGGCCAGTCCATCCTGCGCCATTGCCTGGTCCGCCTTGTTTGCCTGACGCGGTTTCAGCGTGGGCACCGCTGGCGCCCCATCTGCCTTGAGACATGCGCCAAGGCGGGCAGCGGTACTTTCACAGGACTCATTGGCCCGAAACAGATGTAGGAGCGGCCTTGCGTCGCGATGCGCCGCGCGGGCGGCGCTCGATCTCACAGGCGCTGCAAAGCTATCGCCATGCCCCTGGCAGCCCCACCGCGGACCATTGGCAGCCCTCACCCCGCCCCAAGGCGTAAGACAATTCCGAACTTGAAACCAATTCCTTCAGCCTGACAGCGCTTGGGACCTATCCTACGCGCCTGCCGGAAGGCTCCGCATTGGCTGGGAAATACCCCGGGGGTAACGTCGCCGGGTCGTCACATTTGACGACCGGGTGTGAGAAGCCCGCTGTATTTCAACCCCGCTGGCCAGTTATGGCAGCTGTGCGCGTGCAGGCTCAGGCCTGGCCGTGATGGTTGGAACACGGTCTTCTCACCTCGCGCATGGCTGCCACCCTAGTTTGTGAGAAGGACGGAGGTGGTTGTTCAACAACATTTCCAACCGGTAACCACAAATGAAAAAGATCGTCCCTGATCCGCCATACCCCATCCCCTACATCACCATCATCAACGACCTCGCCCCCGAGGAAGCCATGGCCCAGGCCAACAAGCTGATGGAAACCCTCGCCGACACGGTCCACGCCTACGTGAACTGCCAGCCCGACGACCGTCTCGACGTGATGATGGACAGCGCCGAAATCCTCTCGCAACTGGTGCTGGCCCTGATCCGCCACGCTCGAACCAAGGGGGCACCGGTATGAGCGACGACCTCAAGCCTGGCCCGACCCAGGGCCAGACCACCTGCCTCGAGATTTTCCGCATCCAGCCCGGCATCCCGTTCGATCATGCCTTCAGCGACCTCTCCGTGCTGCTCGGCTGCGTGGCGCACTTCACCACCGAGGCCGAAATGGAAGGCGACCTCATGGCCGGCAGCGCCGCGCGGATTCTCAGCGGCCTGGCCAAGGGGCTGATCGATGACATGGAGCTGGGGCTGAATCGAGGGCGGTGAAAGGGGCTGCCAGGCAGCAAACCATGATGCCGCGGTCAGCTTAAATCCTGTGGGAGCGGCTTCAGCCGCGAAGCAAGCGACGCGGTGGATGGCACCGGCTATGCCGGTGTTCGCGGCTAAAGCCGCTCCTACAGGGTCAGGTTGGATCAATGGGGTATGGGCGCGTCCAGGGATGCCAGCGCGAGCCACTGTCGTTAGACTGTCATCTCCCCACCACCGGACAGGAGTCCCGGCGTGCCCGACCCCCGCAGTTTCCCCAGCGACCTGTGCCTCGACAGCCCACGCCTGCAGCTGCGCCCCATGCGCCATGGCGACGCGCAGCAGTGGCTGACCATCATGGCCGACCCCGAGGTGATGCGTTACTGGTACCACGCCCCCTGGCAGACCCTGGCCGAGGCCGAAAGCGCCCTGGCCGCCGACCGGGAAGCCTACGCCGCCGGCCAGCTGCTCAAGCTGGGCATGTACCGCCGCGACAACGGCGAGCTGATCGGCATGGTCCAGCTGTTCAATCTCGAAGAGGGCTCGCGCCGTGGCGAGATCGGCTATTGCCTGGCCAAGTCCGCCCAGGGTCGCGGTTACATGGACGAGGCCCTGACCTGCTTCATCGACTACCTCGCCCATACCCTGCACCTGCGTCGCCTGGAGGCGGAAATCGACCCGCGCAACCAAGGCTCGGCGCGTACCCTGGAGCGTCAGGGCTTCGTGCTGGAGGGCACCTTGCGCGCCCGCTGGTGCGTGGCGGGCGAGTTGTCCGACTCGGGCCTCTACGGCCTGTTGCTCGAACCGCCTGTCGCCTGATGCCGACCTGCGCTATGGTCGGTGTTCGATCGACGACTGACGGAGCACCTGGGTGCCTGCTTTCTACCTGACCTGCAGCCTGGCGCTGTACCTGTCGAGCCTGGCCTTCGATGGCGCCCTGACCGGCGCCGGCCAGCATGTGCCGGCCTTGCAGATGCTGCTCTACGGGCCTTGGGGCATGGCCTTCGGCTTGTACCAGTGGTTCGCTAACCCGCTGCTGGCGCTGGCGATCCTCGCCCATCGCAGGTTCCGCCGCCTGGCGCTGGTCTGCGGGTTGGCGGCCCTGTACCTGGCGGCCAGCAGCTTTGCCATCACCCGGCTGCCGGACAACCAGAGCTATGCGTTCCAGGACGTGAGCGGCTTTGGCGCGGGGTTCTACCTGTGGTTGCTGGCGATCCTGGTGTTCTGCCTGGGGCAGCTCTGGTGGTGCTGGAAGGCCCGTTCGGCCGACGATGTGCCGGGCTGGCGCTGGCTGGATGTGGCGCTGATCGCGGCGCTGGGCGTGACGATGTATGCGGCGACGCAGATGCCGTCGCTGCGTTTCGAGCCGCACAAGGTGATCGCGCCGCCGGAGCAGCCGCACACCTTGTGACCTTTCGCGCTTAAAGTGTTGAGAATCGCAGAACCTTGAAAGGGATGGTGCTTGCAGCGGGCGTCTATCCGAGTGAGCAAGAGCGTCTGAACTTCAGGTCACCTGGCGCACCGTCCCCCACTGCACCACGACCATGCCCAGCACGATCATGCCCACCCCGGCCAAGCGCATCAGGTTCACCGGCCGCTCCGGCAACCCCATCAGCCCGAACTGGTCGATCAGCAGCGACGACAGCACCTGCCCGGCCACCACGCAGACGATGAACCCCGCCGCCCCCAGCCGTGGCGTCAGCACCAGCGCGGCGGTGATGTAGAGCACCCCGGCCACGCCGCCGAACCAGGCCCACCACGGCGCCTGCGCCAGCTGCTGGACCTGCGGCATGGGCGCGCGCATCAGCAGCAGGGCCGGCACCAGCATCAGCAGGCTGACCAGCAGCGACACCCCCGCCGCCCACAACGGGTGGCCCAGCAAGCGTCCGAGCGCGGCGTTGCTGCCAGCCTGGAACGGCACGGCGGCACCGGCCAGCAGGGCGACGAGCAGGGGAAGGGCGGACAAGAGGTTGGCGGGCATGCTGTCTACTCCTGATCAGAACACTGGCGCCAGTCTCCGGCATGCATTTCAATGATGGAAATTCGAATTTCACACAGGCTGTATTCGCACCATGGATGATCTGCGCCGCATCGATCTCAACCTGCTGCTCACCCTGCATGCCTTGCTCAGCGAGCAGCACGTCTCCCGCGCGGCCTTGCGCCTGCATCGCAGTCAACCGGCGGTGAGCCACGCACTGGCGCAACTGCGGGAGATCTTCGCCGATCCGCTGCTGGTGCGTCGGGGCGGTCGCTTGCAACTCAGCGCCCGCGCCGAAGCCCTGCGCGAGCCCTTGCAGCAGGCGCTGGGGCAACTCGACGACCTGCTCGGCAGCCCAGGGTTCGAGCCCGGCAAGGCCCGGCGCAGCTTTCGCCTGGCCATGTCCGACTACGGCGCGCGGGTGGTATTGCCGGCCCTGATGCACCTGCTGCGCCGCGAGGCCCCGGGTATCGACCTGGTGGTGTCGCAGGGCAGCCGCGAGGCGATGGTCGGCCAGTTGATCGACGGTGAGGTCGACCTGGCGCTGGGCGTGTTTCCCGAGTTGCCGGCCGAGATAGCGCAGCAGGTGCTGTTCGAAGAGTCCTTCGTCTGCCTGGCCGACCGCGCGAGCCTGCCGGCCAGGGGCGGCCTCGACCTCGACCAGTGGCTGGCCCGGCCCCATGTGCTGGTGGCCGTGCGCCCCGGTATCGACAACGAGATCGACCAGGCCCTGGCCAGCCAGGGCGCGCGTCGCCGCATCGCCCTGACCTTGCCGCATTGGGGCGTGGCCCAGAGCGTGATCGCCGGCACCGACCTGGTGCTCACCGTCGCCCGCCGCAGTCTGGCCGGCGCCCGACTGGACCCAGCCTTGCGCCGGTTCGAGCCGCCGCTGGCGATCTCGCCTTTCGCCTTCACCCAGACCTGGCACGTCCGCCGCGAGGGGGATGCCGGGCATCGCTGGCTGCGCGGGCAGATCCAGGCGCTGTGCATGCGCTAGGCTATGTCGCGTTCACCCCAGACAAGGAACCTCCATGTTCAAGCGTTATCTGTTCGGCACCGTCGCCGCGCTGGCCCTGGCCACGGCCCACGCCGAGGACTACTCGCCCACCTATACCCAATGCATGGACAAGGCCTCCAGCACCCTGGCCATGGGCGCTTGCATCCAGGCCGAGACCCAGCTGCAGGACGATCGGCTGAACCGCGTGTACAAGCAGCTGATGGCCAAGCTCGACGCCCAGCAGCAGAAAGAGCTGCGCGAGGTGCAGCGCACCTGGATGAAGTACCGCGACGGCAATTGCGCGTTTCACGGCAAGCTCAGCAGCGGCAGCATCTACCGCATCGAAGGGGCGATGTGCGAGATGGACATGAGCAAGGACCGCGCGGCGGAGCTGGAGCGGGTGCTCAGCCCGGGGCAGTGACCTGCTCGGATTCCTCGATCCTGTGGGAGCAACTGTCTTGCTCAATTTTTAGAATCTGGCGCGATCCCTGTGGGAGCGGGCTTGTCGGGACGCCGAACCGCCGCGAACACGGGCGAAGCCCGTGCCATTCACCACTGTGTCGGCCTCGCGGGCAGACCCGCTCCCACAGGGGAACAATCAGCCGTTGCGGCGCTGGCGCCCGGCCCGGGCCTTGAGGTACTCGCGCACTTCCACGCCATCCCCGGCGAATTCGATCCGGCCAGACTTGGCCTCGCGCTGGAAGGCATACATCGGGTCGTAGTACTCCTTGAGCAAGCCCTCGATCCAGCCCCGGTGCAGGCTGACATCGCCACTGCGCAGCTGCTCTTCCAGCGCCTGGTCCAACAGCGCGGACAGCCGCTGGAAGCGTTCGCCGCCCAGGCGCTTGTGAATATTGGCCATGCTCTGGCGCATGCGTTCGGCGAACAGGCGACGCCCGTCTTCCTCACCCTGGACTTCGACGAATTCCGCGCACAGGTTGATCACGTAGTCCCGCAGGATGCGCTCCACGCGGTTGGCGAAACTGTCCTCCAGCCACACCATCGGGTACTGCTGCATGCCCTGGTAGAGCTCCAGCGGCACCGAGCAGCTGCCGACGATGCGCCCTTCGTCCTCCAGCACGAACTGGTCGATGCCGCGTGCGCGCTTTTTCAGTACATCGATGGCCAGGCGGTTTTCGAAGTCGATCTGCGCCGGCTGCGCGGTGGCGCGCTTGCCGAAGCTGGAGCCGCGGTGGTTGGCGTGGCCTTCGAGGTCCAGCACGTTGTCCAGCTGGTGCAGCACGTCGGTCTTGCCGGTGCCGGTCAAACCGCCCACCAGCACGAAGTCGCATTCAGCGACGGCCTGTTGCGTGGTTTCCAGCAGCAGGGTGCGCATGGCCTTGTAGCCGCCGACCACCTTGGGGTACTGGATGCCGGCGTCCCTGAGCCAGCCCTGGACGATCTGCGAACGCAGCCCGCCACGGAAGCAATAGAGATAGCCGTCGGGATGGGCCTGGGCGAAGGCCGCCCAGGCGTCCAGGCGTTGTTGCTTGAGCGCGCCGCCGACCAACTGGTGGCCGAGGGCGATGGCGGCGGCCTGGCCTTGCTGCTTGAAGCAGGTGCCGACCTTCTGCCGCTCCTGGTCGTTCATCAGCGGCAGGTTGATGACGCCGGGGAAGGCGCCCTTGGTGAATTCGATCGGCGCACGCATGTCCATCATCGGTACGTCGTCGAGGAACAGCTGTTTCAGCTCGGTGCAGTCGGGGCGCATCAGATCACCTCGACCGCGTGGCTCTGTCGCTCGACCAGCGCGCCGATCGGCGCCAGGTCCAGCCCCAGCTCCCGCGCCACGGCGAGGAATTCGGCCTCGCCTTCGGACGTGACCGCCACCAGCAGGCCTCCGCTGGTCTGCGGGTCGCACAGCAGGTGCTTCTGGTCGTCGCTCAGCGCGCCGATCTTGTGCCCATAACTGTCGAAGTTGCGCAGGGTGCCGCCGGGGATGCAGCCCTCGGCCAGGTAGTAGTCGACGCTGGGCAGGCGTGGCACGGCATCGAACTGCAGGCGCGCGGTCAGGCCGCTGCCCTCGGCGACTTCGACCAGGTGACCGAGCAGGCCGAAGCCAGTGACGTCGGTCATGGCCTTGACGCCGTCGAGCTTGCCGAAGCGGCTGCCCGGGGTGTTGAGGGTACACATCCAGTCGCGGGCCAGGCCCTGGTCCTGCTCGCGCAGCTTGGCCTTCTTCTCGGCGGTGGTGAGGATGCCGATGCCCAGCGGCTTGGTCAGGTAGAGCTTGCAGCCGACGCTGGCGGTGTCGTTGCGCTTGAGGTGGCGCTTGCTCACCACGCCGGTGACGGCCAGGCCGAAGATCGGTTCGGGGGCGTCGATGGAGTGGCCGCCGGCCAGCGGAATGCCGGCCTCGGCGCACACGGCGCGGCCGCCACGGATCACTTCGCGGGCCACCTCTGGCGGCAGCACGTTGACTGGCCAGCCGAGAATGGCGATGGCCATCAGCGGGTCGCCGCCCATGGCGTAGATGTCGCTGATGGCGTTGGTGGCGGCGATGCGACCGAAGTCGTACGGATCGTCGACGATGGGCATGAAGAAGTCGGTGGTCGAGACCACGCCGCGCTCGTCGTCCAGGGCATAGACCGCCGCGTCGTCGCGCGAGGCGTTGCCGACCCACAGTTTCGGGTCCAGGGCCTGGGTGCCGCTCTCGGCCAGGATCACATCCAGCACCTTCGGGGAGATCTTGCAGCCACAGCCAGCGCCATGGCTGTACTGGGTCAGGCGAATCGGCTCGCTCATACGCACCTCGGATTTTCGTGATGCGCGATTGTAGCAAAGCTGGCCTTTGCGCCAGTGGCTCTTATAATTCCCTCGGTCAGCTGCAAGCTGCAAGCTGCAAGCTTCAAGCTTCAAGTCAGGACGGCGGATGCTAACTTGCTTTTTCTTGCAGCTTGCAGCTTGCAGCTGCTTTCCCCGCTATTGAACCGGAGACCCCCCCATGCTCAAACGCCCTCTGGCACTGGTTGCCGGCCTCGCGCTGTCTTGCTGCGCCGTGATCGCCCAGGCCGCCGACGTCCTGCGCGTCAGCGCGATCCCCGACGAAGCGCCGACCGAGCTGCTGCGCAAGTTCAAGCCGCTGGGTGAATACCTCGAACAACAACTGGGCATGAAGGTGCAGTTCGTGCCGGTCGCCGACTACCCGGCGGTGGTCGAGTCGCTGGCCAGCGACCGCCTGGACCTGGCCTGGCTGGGGGGCTTCACCTTCGTCCAGGTGCACCTGAAAGACCCGACCGCGACCCCCTTGGTGCAGCGAGAGCAGGATGCCCAGTTCACCTCCAAGTTCATCACCGCCAACCCGGACGTGAAGAGCCTCAAGGATCTGAAGGGCAAGACCTTCGCCTTCGGTTCGATTTCGTCCACCTCCGGCAGCCTGATGCCACGCTACTTCATGCTCAAGCAAGACAACATCAAGCCCGAGAGCTACTTCAGCCGCGTCGCCTATTCCGGCGCCCACGATGCCACCGTGGCCTGGGTGCAGGCCGGCAAGGTCGACGCCGGGGTGCTCAACGCCAGCGTCTGGCAGAAGCTGGTCGACGCCGGCAAGGTCGACACCAGCAAGGTGAAGGTGTTCGCCACCACCCCGACCTACTACGACTACAACTGGACCGTGCGCGGCAGCATGGACCCGGCGCTGAAAGAGAAGATCAAGCAGGCCTTCCTCGCCCTCGACCCGGCCAAGCCGTCGGACAAGGCGATCCTCGACCTGCAAGCCGCCAGCCGCTTCATCGAGACCAAGCCCGAGAACTACCAGGGCACCGAGCAAGCCGCGCGTGAGGCCGGCCTGCTCAAGTGACTATTCGTCTGCAAGGGGCCGGCCTGCGCCATGGCCAGGTCCAGGCCCTGAAGGCTGTCGACCTGCGTATCGACAAAGGCGAGCGGGTGGCGATCATCGGCCCGTCCGGGGCCGGCAAGTCCAGCCTGCTGCACCTGATGGCCACCGCCGTGCAACCCAGCGCCGGGCAACTGACGCTGCTCGACGCCCAGCCCTGGGCGTTGTCGGCGCGTGCTCGCCAGCGTCTGCGGGCGCGGGTTGCCCTGGTGCACCAGGCGCCGCCCTTGCCGCCGCGCCAGCGGGTGGTGACGGCGGTGCTGGCCGGGCGCCTGGGGCAGTGGGGCACCCTGCGCGGGCTGCTCAATCTGCTGCATCCGGGCGATGTGCCGGGCGCGCGCCAGGCGCTGGCCGAACTGGGCATGGCGGACAAGCTGTTCGTCCAGTGCGGGCAACTGTCCGGTGGCCAGCTGCAGCGGGTCGGCATCGCCCGGGCGCTGTACCAGAACCCCGAGGTGCTGCTGGCCGACGAGCCGGTCTCGGCGATGGACCCGGTGCTGGCCGACCACAGCCTGGCGCTGCTCAACCGCCATGCCCTGGCGCACGGCGTGACGCTGGTGGCCAGCCTGCATGCGGTGGAACTGGCGCTGGCGCATTTCCCCCGGATCATTGGTATCCGTGAAGGACAGGTGGTGTTCGACTGCCCGGCCCAGGCGGTGAGCGAGGAGCTGCTGGATGCCCTCTATGCCAACGAGCAACTGCTCTCGCCGGTCGCGCCCGGGCCGACCCTGACGGTGCAGATTCCACGATGCTGAAAGCCGACGCCCGCGACCCCGCGGCGCTGCCCCGACTGTTGCTGACCTTGTTGTGCCTGGCCCTGCTGTGGCCGGGGCTGCAACTGAGCGAGCTGAATCCCGGCGTGCTGCTGCAGGCAGAGAACCGCCAGCAGATGGCCAGCTTCGTCAGCGCCTTCTGGCCCCCGGCCCATGATCGCGACTTTCTCGGCCTGTTGTGGCAAGCCACCTTGCAGACCTTGGCCGTGGCCACCACCGGCATGGCCCTGGCGCTGCTGCTGGCGGTCCCGACCAGCCTGCTGGCCAGTCGCGCCCTGTCGCTGCGCGCCGCCTCGCGCGGTGGCCGCCCGGGCTTCTGGTCGCGCGCCCTGCGCCTGCCCGTGCGCGGCCTGCTGGTGTTCCTGCGCAGCGTGCCGGAGATCGTCTGGGCGTTGCTGTTCGTGCGTGCCGTGGGCCTGGGGCCGACCGCAGGCGTGCTGGCCATCGCCATCACCTACAGCGGCATGCTCGGCAAGGTCTACGCGGAAATCTTCGAGTCGGTCGACCAGCGCCCGGCCCATGCCCTGCTGCAGGCCGGCAGCAGCCGCTTGGCGGCGTTCTGCTACGGCATCCTGCCCAACGCGGCGACCGAGCTGGTGTCGTACACCGTCTATCGCTGGGAGTGCGCGGTGCGCGCCTCGGTGGTGATGGGCTTCGTCGGCGCCGGCGGGCTGGGGCAGCAGATCGACCTGTCGATGCGCATGTTCGCCGGCGCCGAGGTGGCGAGCATGCTGCTGGCGTTCCTGCTGCTGGTGGTGCTGGCCGACCTGCTCAGCCGCTTTCTGCGCGGGAGGCTGGCATGAACCGGGCGATCAACCTGCTGGTGCTGCTGGGTATCGTCGCGGCGGTGGTGGCGTCGTTCGCCTACCTGGAGCTGGACCTGCATGCCGTTGTCGGCAACGGCGGCCTGGGGCAGATGGCCGAGTATGCCGGGCGTTTCCTGCACCCGGACCTCTCGCTCGAGCACCTGCGCGCCGTGGGCTGGGGCGCGCTGGAGACCCTGGCGATGTCCGGGCTCGGCACCTTGCTGGCGATGGTGCTGGGCATGTTGCTGGCGTTGCCGGCAGCGGGGCGCTTCGGCTGGCCGTTGCAGGGGGCGGCGCGTCTGCTGCTGAACGCGCTGCGGGCGATTCCCGAACTGGTGTGGGCGGCGCTGACCGTGCTCGCTGCCGGGCTTGGGCCCAACGCCGGTACCCTGGCCCTGGCGCTGCATACGGCTGGCGTGCTCGGCCGCTTGTTCGCCGAGGCGCTGGAGAATGCGCCCCCGGAGCCGGCCGCGGCGATTCGCCTGCAAGGTGGCAGCCAGGTCGCGGCGTTCTGCTTCGGCACCCTGCCCAACCTGTGGCCACAGCTGCTGGCGTACAGCCTGTACCGCTGGGAGAACAACATCCGCATGGCCAGCGTACTTGGCTTTGTCGGCGCGGGCGGGCTGGGGCAGATGCTCTACACGACCCTGAGCCTGTTCCAGGAGGCCCAGGCCAGCACGGTAATCATCGCCATGCTGGTGCTGGTGTTGCTGGTGGATGCCTTCAGCGATGCGCTGCGCCAGCGCTACGTAAGGGCCTGAAACGCGCTGTTCGTGGGAGCGGGCTTGCCCCGCGATGGCGATTACCTGGGTTGACACGATCGCGGGGCAAGCCCGCTCCCACGGTGCATCACGTGGCCTGCGTCAATTCCCCACACTGCGCCTCGCGCTGCATGGACTCCAGGTTGCGCTCGATGGTCTCGCAGATGGTGTCCATCGGAATCTGATGCTCGCTGAAGCGAAACGGGCTCTGCAGGTCGGTACCGATGCGCTCGATCGCCAGCAGCATGAACCCCACCACCGTCGATGCCAGCGGCGTGAACCAGCCCAGCGACTCCACCAGCCCCACCGGCACGATCAGGCAGAACAGCGTGATGAACAGCCGTGGAAAGTACACGTAAGGGTAGGGCAGCGGCGTATTGGCGATGCGCTCCATGCCGCCCTGGGCGTTGGACAGGTCCACCAGCGTCGACTCCAGCCGTGCCAGGCGAATGCTGTCCAGGCGCCCTGCCTGGTATTCCCGCGCCAGCAACGCGGCCGAGCCGCCGAGAATGTCGTTGGCGAAGTTGTTCGAACGGTTGCGGCGCTCGAACTCCCCGGGCGGAATGAAGGCCATCAGCTCATCGGGGCATTTCTCGCCTTTTAGGTGCGCCGCCAGGCAATTGACATAGGCGATGTGCCGGCGCAGCAAAGTCGCTTTCACTGGGTTCGGCCCGTCAGCCGGGTCATCGACCAGCGTCAGCACCTGCCGCGCGAAGCTGCGCGAACCGTTCACCAGCGCGCCCCACAGCGTGCGCGCCTCCCACCAGCGGTTGTAGGCGCTGCTGTTGCGAAAGCTCACCAGCACCACCAGCGCCGAGCCCAGCAGGGTGAGGGGGATCAGCGGCAGGCTGAACTTGCTGTTGAAGAACAGCATGAAGTCGATGGTGACCAGCACGTCCCAGATCAGCAGCCAGAACAGCGACCAGCCGATGTAGCCGAAGGTCTTGACCACCAGGCGGTATTTGCGGGCGAGGAGGGCTTTCACGTGGGGGAACCTCGATGCGGGGATGCAGGTTCCGACGTCGCGGGAGGGGCAAGGTTCGGTGGGATTCGTCGCAGGGTGTTACGTGGTTATTCTGGATAGGGTTAAAGAAGAGGCCTACAGCAAGCGGTAAAGCTTCCCTCAGGGCTATGGTTTAGGCTCGTCACCATTCACATTGCGAGGTAGTCGTGCATGGCCAGTGAACTGACGCCATTCAAGATTGCGGATCTACTGGATTCCGAGGCAGCGATTCAGGAATACCTGTTACAGGTAGCGGCCGAAGGTGACGCTGATGAAATCATTCGAGCACAGTCCCATGTCCAGGCTGCGCGCTTGCGCAATACAGAAGGCTAGTCCAGCCAGATCCCCTGTCACCCAGCGCTTTGTCCTGCGCTGTCGCACGGTGAGCAGATCGCCAGCGTGGGAGCGGGCTTGCCCCGCGATGGGCTGCCACGTAGCCCCAATCCAGGCCACACTGCACACCCGTAAATCACCTCAACCTCAGCCCAACACCTGCTTCATCTGCACCAGCGCTACCCGGGACCCATCCGGCGCTTGCCGCTCCTCAATCCCGAACGGAACAAAACCCAGCTGTGGATAAAGCAGCAGCCCTGCGGTGTTGTGATTGAAACACGACACCCAGACCTCTCGCGCCGCGAACTCCTCGCGAGCCAGGGCGATCATGCGTTGTACAAGGTAGCGCGCCACGCCCTGACCCCGCGCAGTTGGGGCTACAACCACATTACCCAGTGCGCATATACCGCCGTGTTCGGCCTTGTAGAAATTGGCGAAGCCAGCGACCGCCCCGTCAATTTCGATCACCGTAGAGCCGCTGCGCTGGGCGATGGCTTCACTCAGTTGCTCGGGAGTGAGCGGGTAGGTGGCTTTGGGGAACATATAGAACAGTTCGTCCGGGCCTTGAGGCAAGTTGCAGAGCGTGGCGATGTCGGCAGGGCGGACGGGGCGATGGCTCAGTGGCATGGATGATGTTCCGCTGTGTGGATAGGTGACCAACCCAGTGTGGTCGGAAGGGTGGTGTTAGTGCTGGGCCGGCAAGTCATTACCTTACATCAGGAACCTGTGATCGCCCGCGCCAGCAACCGCGTCCTCCAGGGACAAACAAAGCTCACCGAACAACTGCTCGACGGTCTCCACCACATAGCTCCAGAATGCTGGGTTTTCGATAGTCTGCGACACCACGTGCAAGGGAAGAAAGCGACGCATCTCCGCCTGGAAGTCACGCTGCCTCTGTGCCTGCTGCAAACAGGCGACTCGCTCCGTACCTTGCAGCAATAGCCAGTCGGCAGTAACCGCGTGGTCCCCAAGTTTGCGCCTGACCAGTGCGAAAGCCGGTATCACGGCGCGCTGTTTGAGCCAGGCCAAGTCCCAGAGGTCACGATTCTTGATGCGTCCTCGGCGCAGGGCGAAAGCCAGCAGCTTGTCGATGAAGATCTCTTCGAGACTCTGCGTGTTGACGATCAATCCTTCGGTTCCCATATCGACCCCGTAGGGGTTCAGCAAGGTCATGGGTTTGTATTGATAGGACGGGACTGCGCAGATATCGATGTGGATTCTCTGCGCGGGCAGGTTACGAGCCTCGGGGCGTGTCTGCACGCACAGCTTCCAGGTGTCCACATTGCCAGGCGTGTGCAGCGGCTCGCTCACATCGACCTGCAATCCGTACTTTTCACTCAGCCTTGCGATCAGGCTTTCCTTCAGTGCCGAAAAGTCTTCCCGTTTGAAATCCGCGCCACCGGTGAAGTCGAGATCTTCACTCAGGCGCCTGGAACCGTAGCAGGTTCGCAGGCAAGTGCCGCCGATAAAGCAGAGCCTCTGCAGCAAGCCGGACTCGCTGAGTATCCGCAGGATGTCGTGATGCAGCAGCTCCTTTTCTACCACCACTTGCAGTGGCGCGAGCTCAGGTGTGTTGCCCAGGGCGTGCTGGACAAGTCGATCAAACAAGTTCATTGGCCGTTTTCCAGTCGATCAGCTCCAGATTGCGTCTGGTCCGTTTCATGTCGGCCAAGGCCAGCGAGGCTTTGGCGCGCCATAGGCGGCAGCGGTCGTCGTAGTCGAGTTGGCCGTTGAGTTCGAGAGCGGTACGGGTGGTATGGACGAACTCGACCGTGCCGAAAGCTGCGCAGCTTATGGTCTGGCTTCGTCCTGACGACATGATAGTCAGCCAGTTCTGTGGTACCTGAGAGATCACTCCGATATCGCTGAGGGCGCACTCGAGGCTGATGTAGTTGAGGTTGTCAGCTCGCAGGCGGGCCGCAGCGTGATAGAGCACGAGCCCAGGGTTGGGTTTGGCGGGAGTGAAGAGGTAAAGCCCCCTGCACACCCTGATCAGGATGCTGTCGTTGGACGCTCTGCTCAGCAGCGAGCGATAGGCACCGTCGGACAAGCCGGGCACCAGGGCGCGCATATCCGCTGGCGTGAACAGATAGCGCTGGGGCGTGGCGAGGTGATGCAGGCCTCGATAGAGGCGCTGGAGCGGCTGTGCAGGCATGGGAATGATTCAACAGAAAGTCACGGTTTGTGTAACTTAGTGTAGAACGGCAGCTGAGGCTATGCAGTAAGTTGCACTATGTGTGATTTTCTGTGTGGTTAGGCGTGTTGGAAGGGGTTGAGGAAAGTGTGCGGACGTGCGGGCTGATGCCAAGCATGTAAACCCGCAAGGATGCTGCTGGCGGCGAAGGTTTTCTGAGCTGTTGAATAGGCCGCTCAGAAATGCTCATCTGGGTAGCTGCGTCGCTACTGTGAGCAAGGCTTCATGCCTCTTGGCGCCCTGCCATACAAGACCTACTGCGTCGGCGCGAGGTTGATGACACTGTAGGTAAACTCGTAGTCCTCGCGCACGCTGCCGTTTTCGGCGTCCTTCACCTTGACTCGATCATCATCGTGTACGACCAATACTCGGTGCTGATCAAGCACTTCGACACCTTCCGGCTTGTTGGCGAACTTTATCGGTGCTCCATCCTTGCCTCTGACGGGTTGTGGCTGTCCTGCAGCGCCTTTTTCCAGAGGTAGCATCCACAGGTAACCACCGAGGACATCACCTTTTTCGAAGCTGGTGACGGCAAAGAAACGGTCATTGTTGTAACGGTCGAACTCGATGCCTGACAGTCCGAGCTCCGCAAGCGAGCCGTCGGGCAGTCCCAATTCGCGCGCAAGCTTGTCGGGTGTGAGGTCCAGGATGACCTTGAACGCATCGCCCAGCATCAGTTCTCCATCGTGCTGTTTCAACGAAACCGAGAGCAGCAGGAAGGAGAAAGTGGCCCTCTTGCTGTCCTGCCCGTACTTGCGGATGCCGATCAACAAGGTGCCGTCGGGGGCGGTTGTCAGTGCTTCGATCTGAAAATAAGACGCGGCGGGCGAATGGGCGCCTCCTTCCTGCTGTTTGTGCAAGTCGATCGCCTTGAAGATCTTTTCCCGCAGTTCGCGCGAGCTGGTGATACCGCCTCGCGTCGAGGGCGACAGGACCTTGGCCTGGTCCGGCGCGCTTACAGGCCAGTACACCAGGGTATTGAGCACATCGAGCCCGGGGTTATCGCGGGTGCCTTCCTTGTTGAATGCAGTACTGGCGATGACGAACTTGCCGTCCAGGGTGGTGGTCAGGGCTTCGTATTTGTCGGCCTGGCTCAAGGCCTGGTTTTCCAGGTAGGTAGGAGGGCCGATGGCCTGGTCGTCCTTGAGCTGCATCGTGAACACTGCGGAGCCAGTGGGGGTGGGCATGCGCTTGTCATTCACGAGGATCAACCCGGCACTGCTGCGCACAACCCCGGACACCTCGCAATTGACTTTCTGTACGGGGCTGAAGCAGGGGGCGATAAAGTGTTGTACCGACTCGGCGGTGACGGCCATGACGTTGGTCGTGGACAGGCAGCACAACACGCCTGCCAACAGGATGGATACGTTCCGTGTGCACATGCGCTTGATTCCCTGGCAGTTGGCGCCTGATTGCGTCCTTCACGGTCAACATACCCATGGTCTAGAGCCGAGGGTAACTGGCATTTTTGCCAGGTGCGAGGCAATGGCGAGAGCCGAGGGAAGGGCAGCTGCCAGTTGCAGGCGCAAAAAAACCGACCATAAGGTCGGTTCTTTGCGAGTCCTGATGTCCGAGAGAGCCGTTACCTACAGGTATATCGCATCACTCGCACGGCTATCAGCCGCCTGGTTCACTTCAGCGAAACTTCATTGAACTTGAGTGCCTGCTCTTCATTCATGCGAGTACGGAAGATGAGCTTGATGGATGGCGAGCGCTCGATCTTGCGATCAGCTTCCTGGAAAACCAACGTGACACGGGTGGGCACAGTACGAATCAGCTGGAACTCACCCCATGGATTGTTGCGTTGCTGGCCCACGCGCATTTCGCCGACACGCAACGGGGCGCCTGCTTCGTCGAACAGGCGGGAAGCGTTATCGAAGCGGAAATCACGGTCCATGCCCTGGTTGGTCAGCTCGAAGGTGCAGTTGGGGAAGCGGCCAATGTTCTCGCAACCGATCAGTTCGAACCTGACGTCATCCACCACCTCAAGGCGCTTGCCAAGCAGGTTGTTGCCTTCGTTTTCGACCACGGTCGATTGCACCTTGGCGAACTCGAAGGAAGGCTTCGCATACTCCGTACCCAGAATGAAGAAAATGAACGAGACCGCGGCGATCAGGAAGGTCAGCAGCGTGCCGTGCAGTACTTTGGGCAGGTTGCGCATCTGCCAGCAGATCGACAGGCTGCCAAGCAGCGTGAAGGTACTCACCAGCAGCACGATATTGCGCCAGTTGATGAAGCCAAAGCCAAACACGCTGGGATCAGGCACCAGGTAAGTGATGACAGCCCACATGCCGCCGAGCAGTACACCTATCCCTGTCATTACCTTGGCCACGAGAGATGTGATTCGGCTGCTACGTGTGGAAGGCAAGGTCTGTTCTGCCTGAATCATGCGAACTCCGTTTCGAGGCTGGGATAAAGCGCTAGGCTGATTGCAAACTGACATTATCGGCATCTGAAACGGGTTTGGTAAAGCGCATGACCGAGGGAGGGCATGAAAAGACGAGGGATCGGGCACGTCGACGGATGCACCAATTTGCAGGCACAAAAAAACCGACCATAAGGTCGGTTTTTTCTGGATCTTGGTGCCCCGAGGGAGACTCGAACTCCCACTCCTTTCGAAAACGGATTTTGAATCCGCCGCGTCTACCAATTCCGCCATCAGGGCTTGTGGCGCCGCAGTATAGAGAGGTGCCTCTGGTCGGTCAATCGGCTTTCATGGTCAATTTTCACGCATTGGGCTAAACTTCCCGGCCCTGTCGAACCCGAACATCATCATGCGCGTCGCCGATTTTTCCTTCGAACTCCCCGATTCCCTGATCGCCCGCCATCCGTTGGCCGAGCGCCATGGCAGCCGCCTGCTGGTGCTCGACGGCCCCAGTGGCGAACTGGCCCACAAGCAGTTCACCGATCTGCTCGACTATCTGCGCCCGGGCGACCTGATGGTGTTCAACAACACGCGGGTGATCCCGGCGCGGCTGTTCGGCCAGAAAGCCTCCGGCGGCAAGCTGGAAGTGCTGGTCGAGCGCGTGCTCGACAGCCACCGCGTGCTGGCCCATGTGCGCGCCAGCAAGGCGCCGAAAGAGGGCGCGCAGATCCTCATCGACGGCGGCGGCGAGGCCGAGATGGTCGCTCGCCACGACACGCTGTTCGAGCTGCGCTTCAGCGAAGAGGTGCTGCCGCTGCTGGAGCGCGTCGGCCATATGCCGCTGCCGCCGTACATCGACCGCCCGGACGAGGGCGCCGACCGCGAGCGCTACCAGACCGTCTACGCCGAGCGCGCCGGTGCCGTGGCGGCGCCGACCGCCGGCCTGCACTTCGACGAGGAGCTGCTGGCGAAGATCGCCGCCAAGGGCGTCGAGCGGGCCTTCGTTACCCTGCACGTCGGCGCGGGCACCTTCCAGCCGGTGCGGGTCGACAAGATCGAAGACCACACCATGCACAAGGAATGGCTCGAAGTGAGCCAGGACGTGGTCGATGCCGTCCAGGCCTGTCGGGCCCGTGGTGGCCGGGTGATCGCCGTGGGCACCACCAGCGTGCGTTCGCTGGAAAGCGCCGCCCGCGATGGCGAGCTCAAGGCGTTCAGCGGCGATACCGATATCTTCATCTTCCCGGGCCGGCCATTCCATGTGGTCGATGCCCTGGTCACCAACTTCCACCTGCCGGAGTCCACGCTGCTGATGCTGGTCTCGGCCTTCGCCGGTTACCCCGAGACCATGGCTGCCTACGCGGCGGCGGTGGCGAACGGTTACCGCTTCTTCAGTTACGGTGATGCCATGTTCATCACCCGCAATCCGGCGCCACGCGGCCCAGAGGATCAAGCATGAGTCGCACCTGTCGAATGTCGTTCGAACTGCTGGCCACCGACGGCAAGGCCCGTCGCGGCCGGCTGACCTTCCCCCGTGGCACCGTCGAGACCCCGGCCTTCATGCCGGTGGGCACCTACGGCACGGTCAAGGGCATGCTGCCGCGCGACATCGAGGCCATCGGCGCCGAGATCATCCTCGGCAATACCTTCCACCTGTGGCTGCGCCCGGGCACCGAGGTCATCAAAAAACACAACGGCCTGCACGACTTCATGCAATGGAAAGGCCCTATCCTCACTGATTCCGGTGGTTTCCAGGTGTTCAGCCTGGGCGCCATGCGCAAGATCAAGGAGGAAGGTGTGACTTTCGCATCGCCAGTGGATGGTTCGAAAGTGTTCATGGGCCCGGAAGAGTCCATGCAGGTCCAGCGCGACCTGGGCTCGGACATCGTGATGATCTTCGACGAGTGCACGCCGTACCCGGCCGAGCACGACGTGGCGCGCACCTCCATGGAGCTGTCGCTGCGCTGGGCCCAGCGCTCGAAGAACGCCCATGGTGACAACACCGCGGCACTGTTCGGCATCGTCCAGGGCGGCATGTACCAGGACCTGCGCATGCGCTCGCTGGAAGCGCTGGTCAACATCGACTTCGATGGCCTGGCCATCGGCGGTCTGTCGGTGGGCGAGCCCAAGCACGAGATGATCAAGGTGCTGGACTACCTGCCCGCGCAGATGCCGGCTGACAAACCTCGTTACCTTATGGGGGTAGGCAAGCCGGAAGATCTTGTAGAGGGTGTGCGCCGCGGCGTCGACATGTTCGACTGCGTGATGCCGACGCGCAATGCGCGCAACGGCCATCTGTTCGTCGATACCGGGGTGATCAAGATCCGTAACGCATTCCATCGCCATGATGAATCGCCGCTGGATCCGACCTGCGATTGCTATACCTGCACCAACTTCTCCCGCGCTTATCTGCACCACTTGGACAAGTGCGGCGAAATGTTGAGCAGCATGCTCAATACCATCCACAACTTGCGCCATTACCAGCGCTTGATGGCCGGTTTACGCGAGGCTATTCAACAGGGTAAATTGGCCGCCTTTGTCGACGCCTTCTACGCCAAGCGCGGGCTGCCTGTGCCGCCCTTGGACTGACTGTCCGCATCCATTATTAGAAAACATTCATTAGGAGTGCCCAATGAGCTTCTTGATTCCCGCCGCCTACGCGGACGCAGCAGCCCCAGCCGCCGGCCCAGCCGGTACCGGCTTCGAGTGGATCTTCCTGGTCGGTTTCCTGGTCATCTTCTACCTGATGATCTGGCGCCCGCAGGCCAAGCGTGCCAAAGAGCAGAAGAACCTGCTGAGCAACCTGCAAAAAGGTGACGAAGTGGTCACCACTGGCGGCATCGCCGGCAAGATCGTCAAGGTCGCCGACGACTTCGTGGTCCTGGAAGTGTCGGACAACGTCGAGCTGAAGTTCCAGAAGGGCGCCATTGCCGCGACCCTGCCAAAAGGTACGCTCAAGGCTATCTGAGTTACCGGTTTCATTTTTCCAGTCGGGGCGCGCAAAGCGCCCCGCGTCTTGAACGGGCGGCGTGATGCTGAACAAATACCCTCTGTGGAAATACCTGCTGATCGTGGTGGTACTGGCGGTCGGCTTCATTTATTCCGCACCCAACCTCTACCCGGATGATCCGGCGGTGCAGATCAGCGGCGCCAGTTCCGCCCTGCATGTCAGCCAGGCCGACCTCGATCGCGTGACCAAGGCGCTGACCGATGCCGGGATCGCGGTCAAAGGCAGCAGCCTGGGCGAGAAGGGCAGTGCGCTGGTGCGCCTGACCAACCAGGAAGCTCAGCTGCCGGCCAAGGATGTGGCGCGCAAGACCCTGGGCGATGACTACGTCGTAGCCCTGAACCTGGCCCAGACCACCCCGCAGTGGCTGCGCAACCTGGGTGCCAGCCCGATGAAGCTGGGCCTGGACCTGTCCGGTGGCGTGCACTTCCTGCTGGAAGTGGACATGGACAAGGCCATGACCGCTCGCATGAAAGTCTACGAAGGCGAGGTCAAGACCTTGCTGCGCAAAGAGCGCGTCCGCTACCGCAGCCTGCCTCAGCAGGACGGCGGCATCATGCTGGGCTTCGCCGACGATGCTACCCGCGAGCAGGCACGCAGCCTGATCCGCAAGAATTTCAACGATTTCGACCTGACCACCACCGAGCGCAACGAGCTCGCCGTGCTGCGCCTGGCGCTGACCCAGGCCAAGGTTGCCGAAATCCGTGAATACTCCATCAAGCAGAACCTGACCACCGTTCGCAACCGTGTGAACGAGCTGGGCGTGGCCGAACCGCTGGTGCAGCGCCAGGGCGCCAACCGCATCGTGGTCGAGCTGCCGGGCGTGCAGGACACCGCCGAAGCCAAGCGTATCCTCGGCAAGACCGCCAACCTGGAGTTCCGCTTCGGTGCCGAGCCGGGCGCGTCCAAGGCCACCACCGAGGTGTTCGAGTTCCGCGAAGGCGGCCGCTCCGCCGCGGTCGAGCGCGGGCTGATCATCACCGGTGACCAGGTTACCGACGCCCAGGCCAGCTTCGACGAGCATGGTCGCCCGCAGGTGAACATCCGCCTGGATGGCCATGGCGGCGAGCTGATGAGCCGTGCCACCCGCACCAACGTCGGGCGCAGCATGGCGGTGATCTTCATCGAGCAGAAGCCGGTCACCCGCTATCAGAAGCAGATGGTCGGTGGCGTCGAGAAGGAGGTCGCGGTCCAGACCTTCCAGGAAGAGAAGAAGATCATCAGCCTGGCGACCATCCAGTCGCCGCTGGGCAGCCAGTTCCGCATCACCGGCCTGAACGGCCAGGGCGAGTCCTCCGAGCTGGCGCTGCTGCTGCGTGCCGGTGGCCTGGCCGCGCCGATGTACTTCGCCGAAGAGCGCACCATTGGCCCGAGCCTGGGTGCCGACAACATCACCAAGGGTATCGACGCATCCCTGTGGGGCATGCTGTTCGTCTCGCTGTTCATCATCGCCATCTACCGCGCCTTCGGCGTGCTGGCGACCATCGCCCTGGCGGGCAACATGGTCCTGCTGCTGGCGCTGATGTCGTTGCTGGGCGCCACCCTGACCCTGCCGGGCATCGCCGGTATCGTGCTGACCATGGGCATGGCGGTGGACGCCAACGTGCTGATCTTCTCGCGTATCCGTGAAGAGATCGCCGCTGGCATGTCGGTGCAGCGCGCGATCCACGAAGGCTTCAACCGCGCCTACTCGGCGATCGTCGATGCCAACCTGACCACCCTGTTGGTCGGCGGTATCCTGTTCGCCATGGGGACCGGCCCGGTCAAGGGCTTCGCGGTCACCATGTCCCTCGGGATTTTCACCTCGATGTTCACCGCCGTCATGGTGACCCGCGCACTGGTCAACCTGACCTGCGGCGGGCGTGACATCAAGAAGCTGTGGGTTTGAGGGAGCTGCGATGAAAACCATCAACTTCATGGGCGTGCGCAATGTCGCGTTCGCCATTACCGTGCTCCTCACCGTGTTGGCGCTGTTCAGCTGGTGGCACAAGGGCCTGAACTTCGGTCTGGACTTCACCGGCGGTACGCTGATCGAGCTGACCTACGAGCGTCCTGCGGACCTGGAGAAGGTACGTACCGAGCTGGTCGGCTCCGGTTTCCACGATGCCGTGGTGCAGAGCTTCGGCGCCACCACCGACCTGCTGGTGCGCATGCCGGGCGATGACCCGCAGCTGGGTAACCGCGTGGCCGAGGCGCTGCAGAAGATCGGCGGCGACAACCCGGCCACGGTCAAGCGTGTCGAGTTCGTCGGCCCGCAGGTGGGTGAAGAGCTGCGTGACCAGGGCGGCCTCGGCATGCTCCTGGCTCTGGGCGGCATCCTCATCTACCTGGCCTTCCGCTTCCAGTGGAAGTTCGCGGTCGGCGCCATCGTCTCGCTGATCCACGACGTGGTGGTCACCCTGGGCATCCTGTCGTTCTTCCAGATCACCTTCGACCTGACGGTGCTGGCGGCGGTGCTGGCGATCATCGGCTACTCGCTCAACGACACCATCGTGGTGTTCGACCGGGTGCGCGAGAACTTCCGGGTAATGCGCAAGGCTTCGCTGATCGAGAACATCAACATCTCGACCACCCAGACCCTGTTGCGTACCGTCGCCACCTCGGTGTCGACCTTGCTGGCCATCGCCGCGCTGCTGTTCTTCGGCGGCGACAACCTGTTCGGCTTCTCCCTGGCACTGTTCATCGGTGTCATGGCCGGTACCTACTCGTCGATCTACATCGCCAACGTGGTGCTGATCTGGCTGAACCTGAGCAGCGAAGACCTGATTCCACCGGTCAAGACCGAGGGTGTGGACGACCGTCCTTAAGGAATCGTCCTACGCCATTTGGCGTAAAGAGAGGCGCGAGTGTTGAACTCGCGCCTTTTTTTTTGCTCCAAGGCAGGGAGAAGGCGGGCCGGAGCCCGCGGGTACGATCAGGAGGTTCACGTGAACAAATCAATGCTGGTGGGTGCGGTTCTGGGTGCTGTCGGTGTGACTGCCGGAGGTGCTGTGGCGACCTACAGCTTGGTGAACAAGGGGCCTGAGTACGCCCAGGTCACCGACGTGCAGCCGATCAAGCAGCAGGTGAAGACGCCGCGCGAGGTCTGCAAGGATGTCACCGTCACGCGCCAGGCGCCGGTCAAGGACCAGCACCAGATCGCCGGCACGGTGGTGGGCGCCATTGCCGGTGGCCTGCTGGGCAACCAGGTCGGTGGCGGCACGGGCAAGAAGATCGCCACGGTCGCCGGTGCGGTGGGTGGTGGCTACGCGGGCAACAAGGCCCAGGAGTACATGCAGGAGCGTGACACCTACACGACCACGCAGACCCGCTGCAACACGGTCAACGACATCAGCGACAAGGTGGTGGGCTACAACGTCACCTATTCGATCGGTGACCAGGTGGGCAAGGTGAAGATGGATCACGAGCCGGGCTCGACCATTCCGCTGGACAAGAATGGCAAGCTGATCCTGGGGCAGAACCAGCCGGGGCAGTGATCTCGGCACGGGCTGCTTTCTGTAGGAGCGGCCTTGTGTCGCGATAGGGGTGCGAAGCGCCCCAGGATCTTCGCTCTATCTGAAATCCCCGGGGCTGCTTTGCAGCCCTTTCGCGACACAAGGCCGCTCCTACAGGGCTGGATTGCAGGCACAAAAAAGCACCCCGAGAGGTGCTTTTTTTGTGCCTGCAGCGCTTAGCGCTTCATGTGCTCTGGCAGGTGCGGCTGGATGGCGGTCAGCACGGCCTTGAAGCACTTGATGTTGCCGGCGACGATATGACCCTTCTCGAGGTGGTCGTGGCCACCGTTGAAGTCGCTCACCAGGCCGCCTGCTTCCTGAATCAGCAGCACGCCCGCGGCCATGTCCCATTCGGACAGGCCCGACTCCCAGAAGGCATCGAAGCGGCCAGCGGCCACGTAGGCCAGGTCCAGGCTGGCGGAGCCGGCGCGGCGGATGCCGGCGGTCTGGCCAGTCAGGGCGCGGAACATGCCCAGGTAGTTGTCCAGGTCGGCCATCTGGTTGTCGCGGAACGGGAAGCCGGTGCCCAGCAGGGCGCCTTCCAGGCTGGTGCGCGAGCTGACGCGGATGCGGCGGCCGTTGAGCTGGGCGCCACGGCCACGGCTGGCGGTGAATTCTTCCTGGCGAACCGGGTCGACGATCACGGCGTGCTCGAGGCGGCCACGGTATTTGCAGGCGATGCTGATCGCAAAGTGAGGAACGCCACGCAGGAAGTTGGTGGTGCCGTCCAGCGGATCGATGATCCACAGGTAGTCCTTGCCTTCTTCGCCGGTGCCGGCGTGCAGGCCGGTTTCTTCACCTTGGATCGAGTGGTTCGGGTAGGCCTTGCGCAGAGCATCGACGATGACCTTCTCGGCGGCGCGGTCGACCTCGGAGACGTAGTCCTTGGCCTGCTTTTCGTCGACTTTGATGCTATCCAGGCGTTCGATGGAGCGGAAAATCAGTTCACTGGCGCTGCGAGCGGCGCGCAGGGCGATATTCAGCATAGGCTGCATGGGCGTTTCACCTGGGGATGTTAAAGAGGAAAGCCGCATAGTCTATCAGAAATCCACGACGGCAGAAGGGTCAGATGCGCATTCGTGGCGTTACGCCCGTCGCTTCTGTAAGATCGTTTGCCCCTTTATCCCTACTCCGTGAGCTCAACACCTTGTTGCAGAATATTCGTGTTGTTCTGGTCAATACCAGCCACCCCGGCAATATCGGCGGCGCTGCGCGTGCCATGAAAAACATGGGCCTGTCGCGCCTGGTGCTGGTGCAGCCGAAAGAGTTCCCATCCGGCGATGCCACCGCGCGTGCCTCGGGCGCCGACGACATCCTGGCCAATGCCCAGGTGGTCGACAGCCTCGAGGACGCGCTGGTCGGCTGCAGCCTGGTCATGGGTACCAGTGCCCGTGAGCGCAGCATCCCCTGGCCGCTGATCGACCCGCGCGAGTGCGGGGCCAAGGCCGTGGAGCACGCCGGGGGCGGCGAAGAAATCGCCCTGGTGTTCGGGCGCGAGCACGCCGGGCTGACCAACGAAGAACTGCAGCGATGTCACTTCCACGTGCACATTCCCTCGAACCCCGACTTCAGCTCGCTGAACCTCGCCGCCGCGGTCCAGGTGCTCTCCTATGAGGTGCGCATGGCCTGGCTGGCAGCCGAGGGCGCGCCCTCGAAAGTCGAGAAGTTCGATGCCAACTCGCTGCGCAGCAACGAGCTGGCGACCATGGACGAAATGGAGCTGTTCTATGAACACCTGGAAAAGACCCTGGTGGACATCGGCTTCCTCGACCCGGAAAAGCCCAAGCACCTGATGCCGCGCCTGCGCCGGCTCTATGGGCGCAGCGCGGTCAATCGTTCGGAAATGAGCATTTTGCGCGGCATCCTCACCGAGACCCAGAAAGTCGTACGGGGCGAGCCGCATAAACGGAAGGACTGAAGATGTTCGAGCGTCTGCGTGAAGATATCCAGAGCGTTTTCCATCGTGACCCGGCGGCGCGCAACACCTTTGAAGTACTGACCTGCTACCCGGGCATGCACGCCATCTGGCTGCATCGTCTCGGGCATGCCTTGTGGGTGCGCGACTTCAAGTGGCTGGCGCGCCTGGTGTCCAACTTCGGTCGCTGGATGACCGGTATCGAGATTCACCCTGGCGCCACCATCGGCCGGCGTTTCTTCATCGACCATGGCATGGGTATCGTCATTGGCGAAACCGCCGAGATCGGCGACGACGTCACCCTCTATCAGGGTGTGACCCTTGGCGGCACCAGCTGGAACAAGGGCAAGCGTCACCCGACCCTGGAGGACGGGGTGGTGGTCGGTGCAGGCGCCAAGGTGCTGGGGCCGTTCACCGTCGGTGCGGGGGCCAAGATCGGCTCCAATGCCGTGGTGACCAAGGCGGTGCCGGCCGGTGCCACGGCCGTCGGCATCCCTGGACGGATCATCGTCAAGGCCGAGGACGACGCCGTCGAGGTCAAGCGCAAGGCCATGGCCGAGAAAATCGGCTTCGACGCCTACGGTGTCAGCGGTGACATGCCCGACCCGGTGGCTCGCGCCATCGGCCAGATGCTCGACCATCTGCAGGCTGTCGACGAGCGCCTGGAAGGCATGTGTGGCGCGCTGACACGGATGGGCAGTGATTACTGTGCCAAGGAGCTGCCGGCATTGCCCGCCGATGACTTTGCCGAGGCGTGCGCAGAAGAGCGGCAGGGCGACACTCGGTCGCATTGATTGCGTCGGGTCGATGCAAGGGGCGTGTGCTTGCGCCCCTTGTCTGCTACACTCGCGCCCGCCTCCCACATGCATACCCGACTAAAGCACTAGGTCTAATAGTTGACTTAAACGCTCGGGAATCGCATACTCGCACACATCCTGTAACTCCCGTGGTACCCATACGCCATGCGACTGACTACCAAAGGCCGATACGCCGTGACCGCCATGCTTGACCTGGCGTTGCACGCGCAGCATGGGCCGGTGTCTTTGGCCGATATTTCCGAGCGCCAGGGCATTTCCCTCTCTTATCTGGAACAGCTGTTCGCCAAGCTGCGCCGCAGCAGCCTGGTTTCCAGCGTTCGCGGCCCAGGCGGCGGCTACCAGCTGTCGCGCGGCATGGAAACCATCCAGGTGGCCCAGGTCATCGACGCGGTCAACGAGTCGGTCGATGCCACCCGTTGCCAGGGCCTGGGGGATTGCCATGCCGGTGATACCTGCCTGACTCACCACCTGTGGTGCGACCTGAGCCAGCAGATCCATGAATTTCTCAGCGGCATCAGCCTGGCCGACCTCGTCATGCGCCGAGAGGTGCAGGAAGTCGCCCAACGTCAGGACCTGCGCCGTGTCGCGGGCCGAACCGCCCAGCTGGACAAGATTGAGACGTCCGCCGTCGACTGAAGCAGCGATGAGCGACGCCAACGCCTGATAGGAGATACTCAATGAAGTTGCCGATCTACCTCGATTACTCCGCGACCACCCCGGTCGATCCCCGTGTAGCCCAGAAGATGGCCGAATGCCTGCTGGTCGACGGGAACTTCGGTAACCCGGCCTCGCGTTCCCACGTGTTTGGCTGGAAGGCCGAAGAGGCAGTCGAGAATGGCCGCCGTCAGGTCGCCGAGCTGATCAACGCCGACCCACGCGAGATCGTCTGGACCAGCGGTGCCACCGAGTCCGACAACCTGGCGTTGAAGGGCGTGGCGCACTTCTATCAGACCAAGGGCAAGCACATCATCACCTCCAAGATCGAGCACAAGGCGGTCCTGGACACCGCTCGCCAGCTGGAGCGTGAAGGTTTCGAAGTTACCTATCTCGAGCCCGGCGAAGACGGCATCGTCACCCCGGCCATGGTCGAGGCTGTGCTGCGCGACGACACCATCCTCGTTTCGCTGATGCACGTGAACAACGAAGTCGGCTCGATCAACGATATCGCCGCCATCGGTGAGCTGACCCGCTCGCGTGGCGTGCTGTTCCACGTCGATGCCGCCCAGTCGGCCGGCAAGGTCGAGATCGATGTGCAAAAGCTCAAGGTCGACCTGATGTCGTTCTCGGCGCACAAGGTCTACGGCCCCAAAGGCATCGGCGCGCTGTACGTCAGCCGCAAGCCGCGCGTGCGCCTGGAAGCCATCATCCACGGTGGTGGCCATGAGCGCGGCATGCGTTCGGGCACCCTGCCGACCCACCAGATCGTCGGCATGGGCGAGGCCTTCGCCATCGCCAAGCAGGAAATGGCTGCCGAGAACACCCGCATCAAGGCCCTGAGCGACCGCTTCTTCAAGCAGGTCTCGGGCCTGGAAGAGCTGTACGTCAACGGCAGCCAGACTGCCCGCGTGCCGCACAACCTGAACCTGAGCTTCAACTACGTCGAAGGAGAGTCGCTGCTGATGTCCCTGAAGGACATCGCCGTTTCGTCCGGTTCGGCCTGCACCTCCGCTTCGCTCGAGCCGTCCTACGTCCTGCGCGCCCTGGGCCGCAACGACGAGCTGGCGCACAGCTCGATCCGCTTCTCCTTCGGCCGCTTCACCACCGAAGAAGAAGTCGACTACGCCGCGCAGAAAGTCTGCGAGGCCGTCAACAAGCTGCGTGAACTGTCGCCGCTGTGGGATATGTACAAAGACGGCGTCGACATCTCCAAGATCGAGTGGGCCGCCCACTAAGCAGTCGCCGGCAAGAGCGGCTCCCTGATGAGGAAGGAATTGCACCATGGCATACAGTGAAAAGGTCATCGACCACTACGAAAACCCGCGCAACGTCGGCAAGATGAACGCCGACGATCCGGATGTCGGCACCGGCATGGTCGGCGCCCCGGCCTGCGGCGACGTGATGCGTCTGCAGATCAAGGTCAACGAGCAGGGCGTGATCGAAGACGCCAAGTTCAAGACCTACGGCTGCGGTTCGGCCATCGCCTCCAGCTCCCTCGCCACCGAGTGGATGAAGGGCAAGACCCTGGACGAGGCCGAGACCATCAAGAACACCCAGCTGGCTGAAGAGCTGGCGCTGCCGCCGGTCAAGATCCACTGCTCCGTGCTCGCCGAAGATGCCATCAAGGCCGCTGTTCGCGATTACAAGCAGAAGAAAGGCTTGATCTGAGTCGCCTGACGCAAGGTAAGGAGTTCCGATGGCTATCAGCATGACAGAAGCCGCCGCCAACCACATTCGCCGCTCCCTCGACGGGCGCGGCAAGGGTGAGGGCATTCGCCTGGGCGTGCGCACCACCGGCTGCTCGGGCCTGGCCTACGTGCTGGAGTTCGTCGACGAGCTGGCTGCCGAAGACCAGGTGTTCGAGAACCACGGCGTGAAGGTCATTATCGACCCGAAGAGCCTGGTGTACCTCGATGGCACCGAGCTGGACTTCGTCAAGGAAGGGTTGAACGAAGGCTTCAAGTTCAACAACCCCAACGTGCGCGGTGAGTGTGGCTGCGGCGAAAGCTTCAACGTTTGAGGCTGGCCGTGGGTACTCCTTGTCATTTCGCCCTGTTTGACCTGCAGCCCGGTTTCCGCCTGGACCTCGACAAGCTGGCCACTCGCTACCGCGAGCTGGCCCGCGAGGTGCATCCGGACCGTTTCGCCGATGCCTCCGAGCGTGAACAGCGCGTCGCCCTGGAAAGGTCGGCGGCGCTCAACGACGCCTACCAGACCTTGCGCAGCGCGCCGCGTCGCGCCCGCTACCTGCTGGCCATCAGTGGCCACGAGGTGCCGCAGGAAGTCACCGTGCACGACCCGGACTTCCTGCTGCAGCAGATGCAGTGGCGCGAAGAGCTCGAAGAGTTGCAGGACGAAGCCGACCTCGACGGCGTCGCCGTGTTCAAGAAGCGCCTCAAGGTCGCCCAGGACACGCTGAACGAGGATTTCGCCGCCTGCTGGGATGTTGCCGCGCAGCGTGAGCAGGCCGAGCGCCTGATGCGCCGCATGCAGTTCCTCGACAAGCTCGCCCAAGAAGTGCGCCAACTCGAAGAGCGCCTCGACGATTAACCCCGGCGTTGCCCGTGATGACGCCTAAGGTACTCAGATAAGCATGGCCCTACTGCAGATCGCCGAACCCGGTCAGAGCCCCCAGCCGCACCAGCGCCGCCTGGCGGTGGGCATCGACCTGGGCACCACCAATTCTCTCGTCGCCGCCGTGCGCAGCGGGCGCAGTGAACCGCTGCCCGATGCCCAGGGCAAGCTGATCCTGCCGTCGGCGGTGCGCTACCTGGAAGGCCGCAACGAAGTCGGCCAGGCCGCCCGCGACGCCGCCTCCAATGACCCGCTGAACACCATCCTGTCGGTCAAGCGCCTGATGGGGCGTGGCCTGGCGGACGTCAAGCAACTGGGTGAGCAACTGCCGTACCGCTTTGTCGGCGGTGAGTCGCACATGCCGTTCATCGACACCATCCAAGGGCCAAAGAGCCCGGTGGAGGTGTCGGCCGATATCCTCAAGGTGCTGCGTCAGCGCGCCGAGGAAACCCTCGGTGGCGAGCTGGTCGGTGCGGTAATCACCGTGCCGGCCTATTTCGACGATGCCCAGCGCCAGGCCACCAAGGACGCCGCGCGTCTGGCCGGCCTCAACGTGCTGCGCCTGCTCAACGAGCCGACCGCGGCCGCCGTGGCCTATGGCCTGGACCAGAACGCCGAAGGCCTGGTGGCGATCTACGACCTGGGCGGCGGTACCTTCGATATTTCCATCCTGCGCCTGACCGGCGGCGTCTTCGAGGTGCTGGCCACCGGTGGTGACACCGCGTTGGGCGGCGACGACTTCGACCACGCCATCGCCGGCTGGATCATCGAGCAGGCGGGGCTGTCCTCCGACCTCGATCCGGCCACCCAGCGCCAGCTGCTGCAGGCCGCCTGCGCCGCCAAGGAAGCCCTGACCGACGCCGATGTGGTCGGCGTCAGCCACGGCGCCTGGCAGGGCGAACTGAGCCGCGCCGCCTTCGAGGCGATGATCGAGCCCCTGGTTGCCCGCAGCCTCAAGGCCTGTCGCCGCGCCGTGCGCGACAGCGGCATCGAGCTGGAAGAGGTCGGCGCGGTGGTGATGGTCGGCGGTTCGACCCGCGTGCCGCGCGTGCGCGAGGCGGTCGGCGCGCTGTTCGGCCGTACTCCGCTGACCTCGATCGACCCGGACCAGGTAGTGGCCATCGGTGCCGCCATCCAGGCCGACACCCTTGCCGGCAACCGTCGCGAAGGCGGCGAACTGCTGCTGCTCGACGTCATCCCGCTGTCGCTCGGTCTTGAGACCATGGGCGGGCTGATGGAGAAGGTGATCCCGCGCAACACCACCATTCCGGTGGCCCGCGCCCAGGAGTTCACCACCTACAAGGATGGCCAGTCGGCCATGATGATCCACGTGCTGCAGGGCGAGCGCGAGCTGATCAGCGACTGCCGCTCCCTGGCGCGCTTCGAGCTGCGCGGCATCCCGGCCATGGTCGCGGGCGCGGCGAAGATCCGCGTGACCTTCCAGGTCGACGCCGATGGCCTGCTCAGCGTCGCGGCCCGCGAACTGGGCTCGGGCGTGGAATCGAGCATCCAGGTCAAGCCGTCCTACGGTCTGACCGACGGCGAGATCGCCCGCATGCTCAAGGACTCGTTCGAGCACGCTGGCTCCGACAAGCACGCGCGCCAGCTGCGCGAGCACCAGGTCGATGGCGAGCGCCTGCTCGAGGCGGTGCAGGGCGCCCTGGACGCCGATGGCGAGCGCCTGCTCAGCAGCGACGAGCGCGAAGCGATCGAATTCCAGATGCAAGAACTACGTGATTTGCTGACCGGCACCGATGGCGCCGCCATCGAGCAACAGACCAAGCGTCTGTCGCAGGTGACCGACGCATTTGCCGCCCGTCGCCTTGATTCGACGGTCAAAGCCGCACTGGCCGGGCGCAACCTGAATGAGATCGAGGAGTAACCGATGCCGCTGGTGACATTCCTGCCGCATGAGAAGTTCTGCCCCGAGGGGCTGACCGTGGAAGTGCCGACCGGGACCAACATCCTGGAGCTGGCCCACGACCATCACATCGAGATGGAAAGTGCCTGCGGCGGCGTCAAGGCCTGCACGACCTGTCACTGCATCGTCCGCAAGGGTTTCGACTCGCTTGAAGAAGCGGACGAGCTCGAAGAGGACATGCTGGACAAGGCCTGGGGCCTGGAGGCGCAGTCGCGCCTGGGTTGCCAGGTGGTGGTGGGCGACGAAGACCTGACCATCGAGATCCCCAAGTATTCGCTCAACCACGCCGCCGAAGCGCCGCACTGAGGGATCACCCATGAGCCTGAAATGGATTGATGTACTTGAGATCGCCATCCAGCTTGCGGAAAGCAAGCCCGAGGTCGATCCTCGTTACGTGAATTTCGTCGATCTGCACCGCTGGGTGCTGGCACTGCCCGACTTCAGCGACGATCCGTCGCGCGGCGGGGAGAAGGTGCTCGAGGCCATCCAGGCGGCCTGGATCGAAGAAGCCGACTGAGCGCACGCTGCAGGTTAGGCAATCCCCTGGAACCCGCGTATAATTCGCGGGTTTAATTTTTCGCAACACTCAATATTCTGGAGTTTTCCATGGCTGTTCAACGTACTTTCTCCATCATCAAGCCTGACGCCGTCGCCAAGAACGTCATCGGCAAGATCACCACTCGCTTCGAAGAAGCTGGCCTGAAAATCGTTGCCTCGAAAATCAAGCAGCTGTCCAAGGCCGAAGCCGAAGGCTTCTACGCCGAGCACAGCGCTCGTGGCTTCTTCGGCGACCTGGTTGCCTTCATGACTTCGGGCCCTGTCGTCGTTCAGGTTCTGGAAGGCGAAAACGCCATCGCTCTGAACCGTGAGCTGATGGGCGCCACCAACCCTAAAGAAGCTGCTCCAGGCACCATCCGCGCTGACTTCGCCGAGTCGATCGACGCCAACGCCGTTCACGGTTCGGACTCCGAAGCTGCCGCTGCTCGCGAAATCGCTTACTTCTTCGCTGCTACCGAGGTAACCACTCGCTAAGCGAAAGCTTACGGGTGAGGGTGAATCCATGACGACATCGACTGACAAGATCAACCTGCTGGGGCTGACCCTGGCGGAAATGGAACAGTTCTTCGACTCAATCGGGGAGAAGCGCTTCCGTGCCGGTCAGGTGATGAAATGGATTCACCACTTTGGCGTCGATGATTTCGCCGCCATGACCAATGTCGGCAAGGTCTTGCGCGAAAAGCTCGAGGCCGTTGCCGAGATTCGCGGTCCGGAGGTGGTCAGCGAAGACATTTCCGCCGACGGCACCCGCAAGTGGGTGGTCCGCGTTGCCTCCGGCAGCTGCGTCGAGACCGTCTACATTCCCACCGACGATCGCGGCACCCTGTGCGTGTCGTCGCAAGCCGGCTGTGCCCTGGACTGCAGCTTCTGCTCCACCGGCAAGCAAGGCTTCAACAGCAACCTCACCGCCGCCGAAGTGATCGGCCAGGTGTGGCTTGCCAACAAATCCTTCGGGACCGTCCCGGCCAAGATCGACCGCGCCATCACCAACGTGGTCATGATGGGCATGGGCGAACCCCTGCTGAATTTCGACAATGTCATCGCCGCCATGAAGATCATGATGGAAGATCTGGGCTATGGCATTTCCAAGCGTCGCGTCACCCTGTCCACCTCGGGCGTGGTGCCGATGATCGACGAGCTGGCCAAGCACATCGACGTGTCGCTGGCCCTGTCGCTGCACGCGCCGAACGACGAGCTGCGCAACAAGCTGGTGCCGATCAACAAGAAGTACCCGCTGAAGATGCTGCTGGAGTCGTGCATGGGCTACATGTCCACCCTCGGCGGCAAGCGCGTGCTCACTATCGAGTACACCCTGCTCAAGGATGTCAACGACCAGCCCGAGCACGCCGCGCAGATGATCGAGCTGCTGCGTGACGTACCGTGCAAGATCAACCTGATCCCGTTCAACCCGTTCCCGCACTCGGGCTACGAGCGACCGAGCAACAATGCCATCCGTCGCTTCCAGGACCTGCTGCACCACGGCGGCTTCAATGTCACCACCCGCACGACCCGCGGTGACGATATCGACGCCGCGTGCGGTCAGCTGGTGGGGCAGGTCAATGACCGTACCCGCCGCAGCGAGCGCTACATCGCCGTGCGCCAGCTGGCTGCCGACGAGCCGCAAGACAGCGCCGCGCGCCCCTGACGAGCACTTGCCTCCATGACCCTGCGCGCCGCGCTGCCGATCCTGACGCTTTTGCTGCTGGCCGGCTGCGTGTCCGGTGGCGCGAGCGATCCCCTGGCCAGTCGCCAGGGGCGTGAAGACGCGGGCAGGGCGTATGTGCAACTGGGGCTGGGGTATTTGCAACAAGGTTTGACCGAGCAGGCCAAGGCACCCTTGAGCAAGGCCCTGGCCCTGGATGGCCGTGATGCCGACGCTCACGCCGCCCTGGCGCTGGTGTTCCAGGCCGAAGACGAGCCGGCATTGGCCAGCCAGCACTTCCAGAAAGCGTTGGCCGTACGCTCGGATGACACACGAATCCGCAACAATTACGGCAGTTTCCTATATGCTCAGGGCCGTTTCGGCGAAGCCCAGGCGATGTTCCGTCAGGCTGCCGCCGATACCCTGTATCCTGAGCGGTCCCGGGTCTACGAGAACCTGGGGCTGACCGCCCTGAAACTAGGGCAGGGCGAGCAGGCGCGCGAATATCTGGAGAAGGCTCTTCGGCTCAATCAGCGGCAACCGAAGGCTTTGCTCGAAATGGCTGAGTTGTCCTACGAAAACAGGCATTATGTGCCGGCCCGGGACTACTACGATCGATTCAGCCAGCTGAGCGACCAGGACGCCCGCAGCCTGCTGCTGGGCACGCGCCTGGCTCGCGCCCTCGACGACCAGGGCAACGCGGCCCGCCTGGGCCGGCAATTACAACGACTTTATCCCGGTACGCCGGAATATCAGCAATACCTGTCGGAGCAACGATGAAAGCCGCGCACACTGAAGTAGCAGCAGCGACTCGCCAGAACCCCGGTGACGTCTTGCGCCAGGCCCGTGAAAAACGCGACTGGAGCCAGGCCGAGGTCGCTCGCAAGCTCAACCTCACGGTCTCTTCGCTGAACAACCTGGAAAACGGCGCCTTCGACAAGCTGCCTGGACACACCTTCGCCCGTGGTTACATCCGCGCCTACGCCAAGCTGATGGACATGGACCAGGCGCCGCTGGTCGAGGCGTTCGACCAGATCACCGGCACCCATGCCCAGGGCAGCGAGGTGCATTCGCTGGGGCGCATCGAAGAGCCGGTACGCCTGTCGCATAACATCCTGCGCGTGGTCAGCCTGCTGCTGCTGGTGGCGGTGGTCGGCGGTGGCTTCTTCTGGTGGCAGGACCAGAGCAGCCTGCGGGGCAAGGATCTGGCCAAGATCGCCCTGGAGCACGTCGAGGTCGAGAGCGCCGACGGCACCACCCAGATTCATCCGCTCGACGAGCCGGAAGACCAGGCCGTGAGCGAAGGCCAGCAGTCCGAAGGCCAGGCCCTGCCGCTGGAGCCGAGCGGTACCGAGCAGGCACCGGTCGCCGAAGCCGAGACGCCAGTTGCCAGCACCGCGCCGACGCCGACCGCTTCAGCGCCAGTGGCAGCGGTTGTCGCGCCAGCCACTCCCGCTGTGGTCACGCCCGCCGCGCCTGTTGCCGCTGCGCCAGCCGCCCCCGTCGCATCGACCGCTCCGGTCGCACCGGCTGCGCCCGCTGAGGCCGCGCCGGCTCCGGCCGGCAGCGCCAAGGTCCATATCCAATTCACCGCCGATTGCTGGACCCAGGTCACCGATGGCAACGGCAAGGTGCTGTTCAGCGCGATCAAGCGCAAGGGCGACAACCTGGAACTGACCGGCAAGCCACCGTTCGCGGTACGCCTGGGCTTCGCCCGTGGCGCCCAGGTGAGCTACAACGGCCAGGCGGTCGATGTCGCCCCGTTCACCAGTGGCGAAACCGCTCGCCTGAAGTTGGGACAGTAAGTCATGCACGGCGAATCTCCGATCAAACGTCGCGAATCCCGCAAAATCTGGGTCGGCAATGTGCCGGTGGGTGGCGATGCGCCCATCGCGGTGCAGAGCATGACCAACACCGACACCAACGATGTCGCCGCCACCGTGGCGCAGATCCAGCGCCTGGTCGACGCAGGCGTGGACATCGTGCGCGTCTCGGTGCCGGACATGGACGCCGCCGAGGCCTTCGGCAAGATCAAGCAGCTGGTCAGCGTGCCGCTGGTCGCCGACATCCACTTCGACTACAAGATCGCCCTGCGCGTGGCCGAGCTTGGCGTCGACTGCCTGCGCATCAACCCGGGCAACATCGGCCGTGAAGACCGTGTGCGCGCCGTGGTCGATGCCGCCCGCGACCGTGGCATCCCGATCCGCATCGGCGTCAACGCCGGCTCCCTGGAAAAGGACCTGCAGAAGAAGTACGGCGAGCCGACGCCGGCGGCGCTGGTCGAGTCGGCCATGCGTCACGTCGAGCATCTGGACCGTCTGGACTTCCAGGACTTCAAGGTCAGCGTCAAGGCCTCCGACGTGTTCATGGCCGTCGAAGCCTACCGCCTACTGGCCAAGCAGATCATCCAGCCGCTGCACCTGGGTATCACCGAAGCCGGTGGCCTGCGCTCGGGGACGGTGAAATCCGCCGTCGGCCTAGGTATGCTGCTGGCCGAAGGCATCGGTGACACCATCCGCATTTCCCTGGCCGCCGATCCGGTCGAGGAAGTGAAGGTCGGCTACGACATCCTCAAGTCGCTGCACCTGCGCTCGCGTGGCATCAACTTCATCGCCTGCCCGAGCTGCTCGCGGCAGAACTTCGATGTGGTCAAGACCATGAACGAGCTGGAAGGGCGCCTGGAAGACCTGCTGGTACCGCTGGACGTGGCGGTGATCGGCTGCGTGGTCAACGGCCCGGGTGAAGCCAAGGAATCGCACGTGGGCCTGACCGGCGGCACGCCGAACCTGGTCTACATCGATGGCAAGCCATCGCAGAAGCTGAACAACGAAAACCTGGTGGACGAGCTGGAAAAGCTCATTCGCCAGAAAGCGGCCGAAAAGGCCGAGGCCGACGCGGCGCTGATCGCCCGCGGCTGAGCACAGATTCGTAAGGACTATTCGTGAGCAAATCGCTGCAAGCCATCCGTGGCATGAACGACATCCTGCCCGACCAGTCGCCGCTGTGGCGCTACTTCGAGGGCACCGTGGCCGGCTTGCTGGACAGCTACGGCTATAGCCAGATCCGCACGCCGATCGTCGAGTTCACCGAGCTGTTCAAGCGCTCCATCGGTGAAGTCACCGATATCGTCGAAAAAGAGATGTACACCTTCGAGGACCGCAACGGTGATTCGCTCACCCTGCGTCCCGAAGGCACCGCCGCCTGCGTGCGCGCCGTGCTCGAGCATGGCATCACCGGCAACGGGCAGGTGCAGAAGCTCTGGTACATCGGCCAGATGTTCCGCCACGAACGTCCGCAGAAAGGCCGCTACCGCCAGTTCCACCAGATCGGCGTGGAGGTGTTCAACCTCGACGGCCCGGACGTCGACGCCGAGCTGATCATGCTCACCTGGCGCCTGTGGAGCCTGTTGGGCATCCAGGACGCGGTCGAGCTGCAGCTCAACAGCCTGGGCACCAGCGAAGCCCGCGCTCGTTATCGCGACGCGTTGGTCGAGTATCTCTCGGCCCGCCTCGAGCAACTGGACGAGGACAGCCAGCGCCGTCTGAAGAGCAACCCGCTGCGCATCCTCGACAGCAAGGACCAGAATACCCAGGCGGTGCTGGTCGGCGCGCCGAAGCTGGAAGACTACCTGGACGAAGAATCCCGCGTGCACTTCGAGGGCCTCAAGGCTCGCCTGGACGCCGCCGGCATTCCGTTCGTGATCAACACCAAGCTGGTGCGTGGCCTCGATTACTACAGCAAGACCGTGTTCGAGTGGGTTACCGACAAGCTCGGCGCCCAGGGCACCGTCTGCGCGGGTGGCCGCTATGACGGCCTGGTCGAGCAGATGGGCGGCAAGCCGACCCCGGGCGTCGGTTTCGCCATGGGCATCGAGCGCCTGATCCTGCTGCTGGAGACCCTGGGCAAGGTGCCCGAGTCGATCAGCCGCACCGTCGACGTCTACCTGTGCGCCTTCGGCGACGCGGCGGAGCTGGCCGGCCTGCGCCTGAGCGAGCGCCTGCGCGATCGCCTGCCGGGCCTGCGCCTGGCGGTCAATGCCGGTGGCGGCAGCTTCAAGAGCCAGTTCAAGAAGGCCGACAAGAGTGGCGCGCTGTTCGCCCTGATCCTCGGCGACGACGAGCTGGCCAAGCAAGAGATCGGCTTCAAGCCCCTGCGTGGCCAGGGCGAACAACAGAACATTGCCTGGGATGCTCTTGCCGAGCACCTGGAAACCGCGATCGCCCAGGCGTGACGCGGTCCGACAACGAATAGGCGAATAGGAGTATTGGGGTGTCGAGTACCGATGATGAGAGCCTGGCAGCGGCCAAGGACTGGTGGAACCGCAACGGCAAGCCGCTGCTGACCGGCGCCCTGCTGGCCGGCGTGGTGGTGTTGGGCTGGCAGACCTGGCACAAGTACCAGGCCAACCAGTCGCAAGGCGCCTCGGCGCTGTACCAGGCGCTGCTGGAAACCTCGCTGACGCCAGACGGCAAGCCGGACGCGACCAAGGTCGCCGAGCTGTCCGGCAAGCTCAAGAGCGAGTTCGGCGGCACCGCCTACGCCCAGTACGGCAGCCTGTTCGTGGCCAAGGTCGCGGTCGAGAGCGGCAAGCTGGACGATGCGGTCAGCGAGCTGAAGAACGTGATGGACAAGCCGGCCGACGCCACCCTCGGTGAGATCTCGCGCCAGCGCCTGGCCCGCGTGCTCGCCGCCCAGGACAAGGCCGAGGACGCGCTCAAGCTGCTCGACGGTGACACCGACAAGGCGTTCCTGGCCAGCCGCGAAGAACTCAAGGGCGACCTGCTGGTACAGCTGGGCCGCGCCGACGATGCGCACAGCGCCTACGAAAAAGCCAAGGCCGCGCTGTCCGACGACGCCGCGATCGGTGGCCTGCAACTGAAGCTGGATGACCTGGCCAAAGGGGACGCCTGAAGTGAAGGGTTGGAAACAAGCAGCAGTGCTCACCCTCGCCGTGCTGGCGGCGGGTTGCAGCAGCAACAGCAAGAAGGAACTGCCTCCGGCCGAGCTGACCAAGTTCACCGAGGAAGTGGTGCTGAAGAAGCAGTGGAGCCGTTCGATCGGTGACGGCCAGGGCGAGACCTACAACACCCTGGTGCCGGCCATCGAGAACGACCGTATCTACGCCGCCGATGTCAACGGCAAGGTCTTCTCCCTCGATCGCCTCACCGGCGACGTGGTGTGGAAGAAAGATCTCGAGCTGCCGGTTTCCGGTGCCGTGGGCGTGGGCTACGGCCTGGTCATGCTGGGGACCCTCAAGGGCGAAGTCATCGCGCTGGACTCCAGCACTGGTGAAGAGCGCTGGCGTTCCCGCGTCACCAGCGAAGTGCTGGCGCCGCCGGCCAACAACGGTGATGTGGTCGTTGTGCAGACTCAGGATGACCGCCTGATCGGCCTCGACGCCGCCACCGGCGACCGTCGCTGGATCTACGAGAACAGCCCGGCCGTGCTGACCCTTCGCGGTACCGGCGCGCCGGTGGTGACCAACCGCCTGGCGGTGGCCGGCCTGTCCACCGGCAAGGTGGTTGCGGTGGACATCAGCAACGGCGTGCCGGTGTGGGAGAGCCGCGTGGCCATCCCGCAGGGCCGTTCCGAGCTGGATCGCGTGGTGGATATCGACGGTGGCTTGCTGCTGTCCGGTGGCACCCTCTACGTCAGCACCTACCAGGGCCGCGTCGCCGGCCTGGACCTGGAAAGCGGCCGCGTGCTGTGGCAGCGCGATGCTTCCAGCTACGTGGGTGTCGCCCAGGGCTTCGGCAACGTCTATGTGAGCGAAGCGTCGGGTACCGTGCAAAGCGTCGACGAGCGTTCTTCCAGCGCGCTGTGGAGCAACGACTCGATGGCCCGCCGTCAGCTGTCGGCGCCGGAGGTGTTCTCCAGCTACGTGGCGGTGGGTGATTTCGAGGGTTACCTGCACCTGCTCAGCCAGGTTGATGGCCGCTTCGTCGGCCGTGAGCGTATCGACAGCGATGGCCTGCGTGCCCGACCGCTCGTGGTCGGCAACACCATCTACGTCTTTGGCAACAGCGGCAAGCTCGAGGCACTGACCATCCGCTGAGGCTAAGCTTGGGGCTCTGACCGGCCCCGGGCAGCGGCGCATGACGCGCCGCCCGAATACCGGCCGCTGCCTTGCAGCGGCCTTTGCATTTTCAAGAATTCAAGAGTGGAGAGCCGCATGGTTCCCGTAATCGCCCTGGTGGGCCGGCCGAACGTCGGTAAATCCACCATGTTCAACCGCCTGACCAAGACCCGCGACGCTATCGTCGGCGACCTGTCGGGCCTGACCCGTGATCGCCAGTACGGCGATGCCAGCTGGCAGGGTCGTTCCTACATCCTGATCGACACCGGTGGTATCACCGGTGACGAAGTGGGCATGGACGAGAAGATGGCCGAGCAGTCGCTGATGGCCATCGAAGAAGCTGACTACGTCTTGTTCCTGGTCGATGCCCGTGCTGGCATGACCGCCGCCGACCAGATGATCGCCGATCACCTGCGCAAGCGGAACAAAGAGGCGATCCTGGTCGCCAACAAGATCGACAACATCGACCCCGATATCGCCCGCGCCGAGTTCTCGCCGCTGGGCATGGGCAACGCCATCCCGGTGGCGGGCTCCCAGGGCCGCGGTATCAACGCCCTGATGGAGTCGCTGCTCGGCCACATTCCCCGTGACCCCGAGGAAGAAGCCCTCGACGAGGATGTCGCCGAAGGCGAGGAAGCCACCCGCATCCCTGGCCCAAGCGAGAAAGATGGCATCAAGATCGCCATCATCGGCCGCCCCAACGTCGGCAAGTCGACCTTGGTCAACCGCATGCTCGGTGAAGAGCGCGTGGTGGTGTACGACCAGCCGGGCACCACCCGCGACAGTATCTACATCCCGTTCGAACGCGATGGCGAGAAGTACACCTTCATCGACACCGCCGGCGTGCGCAAGCGCGGCAAGATCCACGAGGAAGTCGAGAAGTTCTCGGTGGTGAAGACGCTGCAGGCGATCAAGGACGCCAACGTGGTGATCTTCGTCATGGACGCCCGCGAAGGCGTGGTCGACCACGACCTCAACCTGCTGGGCTTCGCCCTGGACGCCGGTCGCGCCGTGGTCATCGCCCTGAACAAGTGGGACGGCATGGAGTCGGGCGAGCGCGACTACGTGAAGACCGAGCTGGAGCGCCGGCTGTTCTTCGTCGACTTCGCCGACATCCACTTCATCTCGGCGCTGCACGGCACCGGCGTGGGCCACCTGTACAAGTCGGTGCAGGCCGCGTTCAAGTCGGCGGTCACCCGCTGGCCGACCAGCCGCCTGACGCAGATTCTCGAAGACGCCATCAGCGTGCACCAGCCACCGCTGGTCAACGGTCGCCGGATCAAGCTGCGCTATGCCCACCTCGGTGGTGCCAACCCGCCGCTGATCGTGATCCACGGCAACCAGACCGACAAGATCCCCAACTCTTACTCGCGCTACCTGGAGAACACCTACCGCCGGGTGCTCAAGCTGGTCGGCACGCCGATCCGCATCGAGTACAAGGGCGGTGACAACCCGTTCGAGGGCAAGAAGAACACCCTCACCGACCGCCAGGTCAACAAGAAGCGCCGCCTGATGTCGCACCACAAGAAGGCCGAGAAGAAGCGTCGCGACAAGCGCTAGCAACCGCTTGGCGTGCGCCTGTTCAGGCCATGCGAAACCCCTGTAGGAGCGGCCTTGCGTCGCGAAAGGGCTGCAAAGCAGCCCCGGTTATCTTGCAGTCCTGCTGAACCCTGGGGCTGCTGCGCAGCCCTTTCGCGACACAAGGCCGCTCCTACACGGACACGCGTAAACCCTGATCTCTCTCTACGCGTTGACCCACCGCAATCCCCCTATTGTTTCAACCTTTTTCCTGACTGCTTGATCCGCTATGCTCGGACCCAATCCCGTGCCGGACAAACCCCAGGAAAGAGGGCTCCATGATCCGCAGCAAACTGCCGAACGTCGGCACGACCATCTTCACCACCATGTCGCAACTGGCCATGCAGACCGGTGCGCTCAACCTCTCTCAGGGCTTCCCGGACTTCAACGGCCCCCAGGCCTTGCTCGATGCCGTCGGTCGCCATGTGGCCGCCGGGCACAACCAGTATTCGCCCATGACCGGCCTGCCGGCGCTGCGCCAGCAGGTGGCGGCGAAGATTGCACGGTTGTACGGCGCGAACGTCGATGCCGACCAGGAAGTGACCATCACCCCTGGTGCCACCGAGGCGATCTTCTGCGCCATCCAGGCGGTCATCCATGCCGGCGACGAGGTGATTGTCTTTGACCCTAGCTACGACAGCTACGAGCCGTCCGTGGAACTGGCCGGCGGGCGCTGCGTGCATGTGCCGCTGGCCGACGGCAGTTTCAGCATCGATTGGCAGAAGTTCAGTGATGCTCTAAGCCCGCGCACGCGCATGGTCATCCTCAACTCGCCGCACAACCCCAGCGGCGCGCTGATCAGCCGCGACGATCTGGACCAACTGGCCAGGCTGATCGGTGATAGGGATATCTATCTGGTCAGCGACGAAGTCTACGAACACCTGATCTACGACGGCGTGCGCCACGCCAGCGTGCTGGCTCACCCGCAACTCTACGCACGGGCGTTCGTCGTCAGCTCGTTCGGCAAGACCTATCACGTCACTGGCTGGAAGACCGGCTACGTGGTCGCCCCGCCGGCGCTCAGCGCGGAACTGCGCAAGGTGCACCAGTACGTCAACTTCTGCGGTGTGACGCCGCTGCAGTGCGCGCTCGCCGATTTCATGGCCGAGCATCCCGAGCATGTCGACCAGCTGCCGGGCTTCTACCAGGCCAAGCGCGACCTGTTCTGCGAGCTGCTGCAGGCCTCGCGTTTCACCTTCACCCGCACGCCGGGCACTTATTTCCAACTGGTTGACTACTCGCAGATCCGCCCCGACCTGAACGATGTCGACATGGCCCTGTGGCTGACCCGTGAGCATGGCGTGGCCAGCATCCCGGTGTCGGTGTTCTACCAGCAACCCATCCCCGAGCAACGCCTGGTGCGCCTGTGCTTTGCCAAACGCGAGGAGACGCTGCGTCAGGCAGCGGAGAAACTATGCGCGATCTGAGCCAACTGCCGAACCTGAAAATCGCCCTGGTGCAGACCACCCTGGCCTGGCACGACCGCGAGGCCAACTACGCGCACTTCGAGGAGTTGATCGGCCAGGCCGGTGAGGTGGACCTGGTGATCCTGCCGGAGATGTTCACCACCGGTTTCTCGATGGAGTCCGAGCGCCTGGCCGAGCCGGAAAACGGCCCGACCTACAAATGGCTCAAGGCCCAGGCGAAGAAGGCCAATGCGGTGATCACCGGCAGCGTGATCATCCAGGCCGCCGACGGCAGCCACCGCAACCGCCTGCTGTGGGCGCGGCCCGACGGCGAGATCCTGCACTACGACAAGCGCCACCTGTTCCGCATGGCCGGCGAGCACAAGCACTACACCCCCGGCGAGCGCCAGGTGCAGTTCGAGCTCAAGGGCTGGCGCATTCGCCCGTTGATCTGCTACGACCTGCGCTTTCCGGTATGGAGCCGCGATGCCCAGGACACCGACCTTTTGCTGTACACCGCCAACTGGCCGGCGGCGCGGCGCCTGCACTGGAACCGGCTGCTGCCGGCGCGAGGCATCGAGAACCTGTGCTTCGTGGCGGCGGTGAACCGGGTGGGCACCGATGGCAAGGGCTTCGCCTATTCCGGCGACAGCCAGGTGCTGGATTTCCAGGGCGAGAGCCTGCTGAGCGCCGGGGAGGCCGACGGGGTGTTCACCGTGGTGCTGCGGGCGGCGGAGCTGGCGGCGTATCGGGCGCGGTTCCCGGCGAACCTGGATGCCGATACCTTCGAATTGCACTGATCATCGGTGTCGCCTTCTTCGCGGGTAAACCCGCTCCCACAGGGTTTCGCGGATCCTGTGGGAGCGGGTTTACCCGCGAAGAAGGCCATGCTGTTGCGTGATCAGTAGACGTCTCGCCGGTACCGCCCATCCTCGATCAGTTGCTGCACTGCTGATTCACCCAGGATCCCCTGCAGTGCCGCATCCACCCCCGCGGCCATGCCTTGCAGGCTACCGCAGACATACACGCAGGCGCCGTCATCGACCCAGCGCTTGAGCTCGGCGGCCTGCTGCAACAGCAGGTCCTGCACATAGATCTTCTCCGCCTGGTCCCGCGAGAAAGCCAGGTCCAGCCTTTGCAGATCGCCGCTTTGCACCCAGCCTTGCAGTTCCTCGCCGCACAGCAGGTCGCAGGCTTGGTTGCGCTCACCGAATAGCAGCCAGTTACGTTGCTCGCCTCCGGCAATACGGGCTTTGAGCAGGCTGCGCAGGCCGGCCAGGCCGGTGCCATTGCCGATCAGCACCATGGGCGCCGACTCGGCGGGCAGGTGGAAACCGCTGTTGCGACGCAGGCGTGCGCTGACGCTGCCTTCGTGGGGCAGGTACTCGGTCAGCCAGCCGGAGCCCAGGCCCAAGCTGCCATCGGCATGGCGTTCCTGGCGCACGATCAGTTCCAGCACGCCATCGCTGGCGATGGAGGCGATCGAGTATTCGCGGGCGCTCAGCGGGATCAGGGCATCGACCAGCGCTTGGGCGTGCAGGCCGATCAGGTGTTCGCGGCTACTGGGCAGTTGGCGGCTGGCCAGGGCTTGCGCCAGGGTTTCCGGCAGGCCGTCGAGCTGTACCGGGCTGTGTGGATCGAGGCCCAGGCCCGCCAGCAAGGCATCGACACGGGGTTGGCCGTTACGCGGCAGGATCTCGATCAGGTCGCCGGCTTCCCAGGTCGCGGGCGTTTCCGCCTGCAGGCCCAGCAGATACACCGGCGCACCCTGGCTGCCTGGGTTGATCACTTCGCGGCGTGACAGGCGCCAGTTGCCGAAGCTTGGCGGCTGCCAGGCGGCGACCGGACGGGCGCCGGTCAATTGCGCGAGCTCCTGCTGCCACAGCTGCAAGGCGACGGGATCGGCATTGTCCACCTCGACCGGGCTGAAGGCGCTGGTGGCACCGCGCTCGGCGAGCCAGGCTTGCAAGCGTCGGGCGAAGCCGCAGAAATGCGGATACTGGCGGTCGCCCAGGGCGAGCAGGGCATAGTCCAGGTGTTGCAGCGCCCAGGGCTGGCCGAGCACCTTGCGCTCGAAGCCGCGGGCGCTGTCCGGGGCCTCGCCGTCGCCGAAGGTACTGACCACGAACAACGCGCGATTGGCCTGGCGCAGTTCGGATTCGCCCAGTTCGGCCAGCGGGCGCACCTGCACGGGCAAGCCGGCGGCCTGCAACTGTCCGGCGCTTTGCCAGGCCAGTTGTTCGGCAAAGCCGCTCTGGCTGGCGAAGCCGATCAGCCAGCTGTCGCCGTCGTTGGTGGCGGCCACCGCGCCACGGGCGGCGCGGACCTGGCGCTGCTTGCGCCGGCGGTCGAGGTACAGCAGCCAGCCGGTGATGAAGAACAGCGGCATGGTCAGGCTGGCGAGGGTGACGATGATGCGTCCCGGCAGGCCGAAGTAGCTGCCCACGTGCAGGGCATAGACGCTCTGCAGCAACTGGGCCTTGAACGACTTGTCGGTGTAGCGCTCGTGACGCTTGATCTGGCCGTTGGCTGGGTCGAGGGTGAGGGTGTTCAGGGCGCGCTCGTGTTCAGCGCCCTGCAGCAGGTAGAACAAGGTCGCCGGTTGCCCGCCGACCGGCGGCAGGCGCAGGTTGTAGGTGGACAGGCCGGGGCCTGCGGCGGCCTTGAGATTGGTCCAGATGGCATCGTAATCGACAACAAGAGGCGGGGCGTTCTTGTCCACCTTGGGCGGGCCATGGCGACCGCCGCGGCCTTCGCCACGCTTCTGCTCGCCGGCTGCGGGCTGGTCGGCCAGCAGGCGATTGAGGCCTTCGCGGTACCACTCGTAGGACCAGAACAGCCCGGTCAGGGCGAACAGCAGGTAGAACAGCAGGCACCAGGTGCCGAACACCGCGTGCAGGTCCCAGTTGAAGGCACGGCCTGTCTTCGCCCAGTCCAGGGTCAGCCAGGTCCGCCAGTTCAGTGCCTTGCGCGGCCAGCGCAGGTACAGGCCGGACAGGCAGAAGAAGATCAGCATCAGGGTGCAGGCGCCGGTGATTTGCCGGCCTGTGTCGCCCATGGCCAGGAACCGGTGCAGGTTGAGCATGAGGTTGAAGAAGCCGAGGCCGGCGACATCGCCCTTGAGTTCGCCCGTGTACGGGTCGGCGTAGCGCAGCGCGCCACGTCGCTCGCCGGGGGCGGGGGTGAAGAAGATCCGTGCGGCGTTGCCCTCGCGGGTATCGACCCAGAGCATCGAGACCTTGTCGCCTTGCGCGGCCTCGACCCGGCGCACCAGCTCGGCCGGCGGCAGCACGCCCTGCTGGCGTACCTCGACCTTGAGCACTTCGGCGTTGAACGCGCGCAGCAGCTCTTCCTGGAACGACCAGATCGCGCCGGTAACGCCCATCAGCGCCAGCACCAGGCCGGCGGTGATGCCAAAGAACCAGTGCAATTGGAACAGCGTCTTCTTCACCACATCGATCACCTTGTATTGCCGCCAGGAACCGCGCGGCGTGCATTATGCCTTGATACGCAAACGCCCCGTTCACGGGAATGAACGGGGCGGGGTGTCCTGGGCCGGCCTCTTCGCGGGCAAGCCCGCTCCCACAGGTACAGCACTGACCTCCAGAGCGGTGGCGAACCTGTGGGAGCGGGTTTAGCCGCGAAGAGGCCAGTGCAGGCGCCGCTTACATCAGAAGTGCACGCTGGTGGTCAGCAACGCCGTGCGCCCCGCCGCCTGGTTGGCGAAGTGGGTGGAGTACGCCTTGTCGTAGTAGACCTCGTTGGTGAGGTTCTGCACGTTCAGCTGCAGGTCGATGTTCTTGGTCAGCTTGTAGGCGGCCATCGCGTCGTAGCGGACATAGCTGTCGACCATCGTGGTGTTGGCCACGCTGCCGTAGACGTCATCGACATAGAAGGCGCCGCCACCGACGGTCAGCTTCGGCGTCAGCTGGTAGGTGGTCCACAGGCTGGCGCTGTTGTTCGGCGTGTTGGGCAACTGGTTGCCATCGTTCGCCTTGCCCAGCGTGCCACCGTCGATCTGGCGCGCCTGCATGTAGGTGTAGCCGGCGAATACCTGCCACTTGTCGGTCAGTTTGCCGCTGGCCGACAGCTCGATGCCTTGCACGCGGGTTTCACCGACGTTCTCGTAGGTGTTGGTGTTGACCTGGACCCGGGCGTTTTCCTTCTCGGTGCGGAACAGCGCCGCGGCCAGGGACAGGCGCTGGTCGAGCAGGTCCCACTTGGTGCCGATCTCGTAGTTGGTGGTTTCCTCCGGCTCCATGTCACTGTTCAGCAGGTTGCCGGAGCGATCGGTGGTATTGCCCAGCGGGTTGCCTTCGGTACCTTCGCCGAGCATGGCGCCGGGAGGCGTGGCAGAGGTGGCGTAGGACGCATAGATGCTGCCGTTGTCGCTCGGCTTCCACACCAGGCCCAGCTGGCCGGTGATGAACTCGCTGGTGTCCTTGCCCTTGGCTGTTACGCCCTTGCTGCTTACCGCAGTGCTGCCGTCGGCGTTGTAGCCACGGTACTGGGTGTCGAAGTGGTCGTAGCGCAGGCCCATGTTCAGCAGCCACTGGGGCGTCAGCTCCAGGGTGTCGAACACATAGAGCGCGCGGGTCTTGCTGCTGGTCTTGGTGCCGGCGTAGTTGCGCGCGACGGTGCCGACCCAGTCATCGTCCGGGTTCGGGCTGTCCAGCGAGGTGCAGCTACCGCCACTGCCTGGCCCTGTGCAGGTGAGCTTGCTGTTGGGGGAAACGGTGTAGCTCTGGCGGTCGGACTCTTCCTTGGTGAACTCGACGCCAGTGGAGAAGCTGTTCTTCAGTCCGCCCAGGTAGAACTCGCCGAACAGGTCGGTCTGGTTGGTGGTGGTGGCGGTGTTGCCCACACGGGTGTTGGCGCGACGCCAGACGCCGTTGTTGTTGACGTTGCCGGCGCTGTCGTCGGGCTGGGTCAGCACGTAGTCCTGCATGCTGTTACCGTGGCGCAGGGTGTTCTTGATGGTCAGCGTGTCGGACAGGTCGTGCTCGATGGCGAAGGTCGCGATATCGACACGGGTCTTGCGGAAGTCGCGCCCGGTCAGGCCGTAGAAGTTGTCGCTGTCGCCACCGTCGATCGGTTTGTCCGGGTGGGCCGAGGTCCGTGCGTTGCTGCCTGCCCGTGGCACGCTGTAGGGGATGCCGGAGTCTGGCAGGTCATCGCTTTCCAGGTGGTAGTAGTCGAGGTTGACGCGCGTCGGCGTGCCCAGGCCGAAGGCCAGCGAGGGGGCGATGCCCCAGCGGTCGTAGTTGACCTTGTCGCGGCCGGCGACGTTGCTCTCGTGGGTCATCAGGTTGAGGCGGCCGGCGACGCTGTCGCTGAACTGGTAGTTGCCGTCGAAGGTGTAGCGCTGGGTCTGGTCGCTGCCCCAGGTCCAGGCGCCGTCCAGCGAGTTGCCCAGGTGCGCGCGCTTGCTCACCAGGTTGATGGTGCCGCCCGCCGCGCCGCGGCCACCGATGGCCGAGTTCGGCCCCTTGGCCACCTCGATCGACTCGACGGCGAAGATCTCGCGGGTCTGCGCGCCGGTATCGCGCACGCCGTCCAGATAGGTATCGCCCTGGGCGTCGAAGCCGCGAATGAACGGGCGGTCGCCTTGTGGGTTGCCGCCTTCGCCGGCGCCGAAGGTGATGCCGGGCACGGTACGCAGGGCATCTTGCAGGGACATCGCGTTGGTGTCCTTGATGACTTGCTGCGGGATCACGGTGATCGAGCGTGGGGTGTCCACCAGTGGCGCGGTGTATTTCGGCGACGAGGCTTTGTCGACCTTGTACTCGGTGTTCGCCTGCTCGGCCTTGCCGTTGACGCTGGTGGCGTCGAGGGTAATGGCGCTGTTGGCGGCAGGATCGGCGGCGTAGGCGGAAGTGGCGGTGATCGCCATGCCGATGGCGGAGGCGAGCAGACGCGGTGAACTCACAGCAGATGGCACGTGACGCATGGTTAAGGACCTTCCCCAAGGTGTGAAGGCCGCGGAGCATAATGTAAGTGATTGTAACGAACAATTGAGAAGCGTTACCATTCGCTAAAAATTTACATTCTTTACAATTTTTCCTTACGGATTTTCCGGACTCATGCGTCTCGCCCCCTTCATGGGGGCTTGTGGTGAGTAAAAGGGAATCAATATCATTGTCGCCCAACTCCGCACCAGGTGCCGCCGTCATGCTGCTTCATATCCCCGGTCTGTTCGACGCCGATGAAATCTCGCGCATCCGCCAGGCCCTGGAGCAGGCCGACTGGGCTGACGGCAAGATCACGGCCGGGTATCAGTCGGCCAAGGCCAAGCACAACCTGCAACTGCCCGAGGGCCATGTGCTGGCCAAGGAGATCGGCAACGCGCTGATCGAGCGGCTGTGGCGCAACCCGCTGTTCATGTCGGCGGCCCTGCCGCACAAGGTGTTTCCACCGCTGGTCAACTGTTACCGCGAAGGGGGCAATTTCGACTTCCACATCGACAATGCCCTGCGTCAGCCCAAGGGCAACCCGGAACGCATACGCACCGACCTGTCCTCGACCCTGTTCCTGAGCGAGCCGGACAGCTACGACGGTGGCGAGCTGGTGATCCAGGACACCTTTGGCGAGCGGCAGGTGAAGCTGGCGGCCGGTGATATGGTGCTGTACCCAGGCACCAGCCTGCACAAGGTCAACCCGGTGACCCGGGGCGCGCGTTATGCGGCGTTCTTCTGGACCCAGAGCCTGGTGCGCGAGGACAGCCAGCGTACCTTGCTGTTCGAGATGGACAACGCCATCCGCCAGCTGACCGCCGATGTTCCGGAGCATCCGTCGCTGCTGCAGCTGACCGGCACCTACCACAACTTGTTGCGCCGCTGGGCCGAGGTCTGAGCCATGGTCTATCAGGTACGTCGCGAGGATGATGTGGACGTCGCCGGGCTGCGAGCGATGCTCGAGCACAGTCCGGGCCAGGCCGCGCAGGCGATCCTGGCGGCGGCGGGACAAGGGGTGGTCGAAGCGCAGTTGCTGCTCGGGCAGATCCTGCTCGATGGGCGCGGTATTGAAGAGGATGCTGGCGTGGCCCGCCGCTGGTTCGCCATCGCCGCCCAGGGTGGCAGCGCCATGGCGCACAACATGCTCGGTCGTTGCCTGGAGCACGGCTGGGGAGGCGAGATGGATCTCGCGCAGGCGGCCATTCACTATGCCCGTGCGGCCGACGCCGGCCTGGACTGGGGGATGTACAACCTGGCCAACCTGCTGGCCACCGGGCGCGGGGTGCCGGCCGACCAGGCCCAGGCGTTGATGTGCTACGAGAAAGCCGCGCAACTGGGGCATGCCAAGTCGATGAACCTGTACGGGCGTTACCTGGAGCAGGGTATTGCTACTGTGCCGAGTCCTGCTCGGGCCGTGCGCTGGTATCGGCGTTCGGCCGAGGCAGGGGATTTTCGCGGGATGTTCAGCCTGGCGTTGGTGCTGGTCGAGCGCGGGGAAGTCGGGGAGGCCGGGCCTTGGCTGGAGCGGGCCAGGGTCGAGGGCAACCTTAACTTCCTGCGCAGTGCGCTGGTGACGTTGCAGGGGGCGGGGCCGGTGCTGATGGCCCATGCG
>NZ_JAOCDM010000039.1 GCF_029840925.1 Pseudomonas sp. GD03858 | reverse complement strand
TCACCGCGCCCTTGTACTTCTCGGTGATGAACTGCTTCACCTCAGGCGAATGCAGGGCCGCAGCCAGCTTCTTCATGGCATCGGCGTCCTTGTTGTCCGGACGGGCCACCAGGATGTTCACGTAAGGCGAATCGCTGCCTTCGATCACCAGGGCGTCCTTCTCCGGATTCAGCTTGGCTTCCAGCGCATAGTTGGTGTTGATCAGCGCCAGGTCGACCTGGGTCAGCACGCGCGGGATGGTGGCCGCTTCCAGTTCGCGGAATTTCAGCTTCTTGTCGTTGCCGGTGATGTCCTTCACGGTCGACAGGATATTCTTGCTGTCCTTGAGCTTGATCACGCCAGCCTTGTCCAGCAGCAGCAGGGCACGGCCGCCGTTGGTGGCGTCGTTGGGGATGACCACGGTGGCGCCGGATGGCAGTTCGTCGAGCTTCTTGTACTTGCTCGAGTAGGCGCCCAGCGGCTCCAGGTGCACGCCGGCAACACTGACCAGCTGCGTGCCCTTGGCCTTGTTGAACTCATCCAGGTACGGCTGGTGCTGGAAGAAGTTGGCGTCCAGGCGCTTTTCGGCTACCTGCACGTTGGGCTGGATGTAATCGGTGAATTCCTTGACCTTCAGCTCCACGCCTTCCTTGGCCAGTTGCGGCTTGACGAAGTTGAGGATCTCGGCGTGCGGCACCGGGGTGGCGGCGACGGTCAGGGTCTCGGCGGCGTTGGCCGAGAAGGCCGCGACGGCGGCGACAACAGCAAGCAGCTTCTTCATTGATCACTCCTTGTGAGGGCCGCGACGGCCCCCGAACGGGTCGGCTGGGCCGACCCCATTGGGGTTACTTACGGGAAAAATGCACCACCAGCTTGTCGCCGACGCTTTGCAGCACTTGCACCAGCACCAGCAACAGGACCACGGTGACCACCATCACGTCGGTCTGGAAGCGCTGGTAGCCGAAGCGGATGGCCAGGTCGCCCAGGCCGCCCGCGCCGACCACGCCGGCCATGGCGGTGTACGAGACCAGGGTGATGGCGGTGACGGTGATGGCGGCGAAGATGCCCGGACGGGCTTCCGGCAGCAAGGCATTGGTGATGATCTGGCGCGTGGTGGCGCCCATCGACTGGGTGGCTTCGATGATGCCGCGATCCACCTCGCGCAGGGCGGTTTCCACCAGGCGGGCGAAGAACGGCGTGGCACCGACCACCAGCGGCGGAATGGCGCCGGCCACGCCCAGCGAGGTGCCGGTGATCAGCACGGTGACCGGGATCATCACGATCAGCAGGATGATGAACGGCAGCGAACGCAGGATGTTCACCAGCAGCGACAGCAAGGCGTACACGCCCTTCTGCTCGAACATCTGCCGTGGTCCGCAGAGGAACAGCAGCACGCCCAGCGGCAGGCCCAGCAGCACGGTGAAGAACAGCGAGCCGAACAGCATGATCAGGGTGTCGACGCTGGCCAGCCAGATTTCGGCCCAGTCGACGTTGGCGAAGAAATTCAGGGCGTCCATCAACGCAGTACCTCCATATGTACGTCAGCTGCCTTGAAGCGGGCGAACGCCGCTTCCATGTCTCCGCCGATCAGGGCGAGGGTGAGCTGGCCATAGGGGACGTCCTTGATGCGGTCGATGCGCCCGGCGAGGATGCTGTAGTCCACGCCGGTCTCGCGGGCCACGGTGCCCAGCAGCGGCGCGTAGGTGGCGTCGCCCTGGAAGGTCAGGCGCACGATGCGGCCCGGCACGTGGGCGAAGTCGTCACGTTGCTCGTTCTCGTCGACCTGCTCGTCTTCCTGGACGAAACGCTTGGTGGTGGCGTGCTGCGGATGCAGGAACACGTCGGCCACCGGGCCCTGCTCGACGATCTGCCCGGCGTCCATCACCGCCACGCAGTCGCAGACCCGACGGATCACGTCCATCTCGTGGGTGATCAGCACGATGGTCAGCTTCAGTTCGCGGTTGATCTCGGCCAGCAGCTGCAGGACCGAGGCGGTGGTCTGCGGGTCGAGGGCGCTGGTGGCCTCGTCGCACAGCAGGATCTTCGGGTTGGTGGCCAGGGCGCGGGCGATGCCGACGCGCTGCTTCTGCCCGCCCGACAGCTGGGCCGGGTACTTCTTCGCGTGCTCGGCCAGGCCGACACGGGCCAGCAGCTCGCTGACGCGCTTGTCGATCGCGGCGCGGGACAACTCGCCGGCCAGCACCAGCGGCAGGGCGACGTTGTCGGCGACGGTCTTGGAGGCCAGCAGGTTGAAGTGCTGGAAGATCATCCCGACCTGCTGGCGGAAGCGGCGCAACTGGTTGGCGTCGAAGGCGGTGACGTCTTCGCCGTCGACGATGATCTTGCCGCCGGACGGCTCCTCGAGACGGTTGATCAGGCGCAGCATGGTGCTCTTGCCGGCACCGGAGTGGCCGATCAGGCCGAACACCTGGCCATCTTCGATGGTCAGGCTGGTCGGGTTCAGGGCCGGGATATCCCTACCGGCGACGCGGTAGGTCTTGTGGACGTTTTGAAACTCGATCACTGAGCGAACCTTGTGGGGCGCATGGAATTTGGGCTGGCTGTTAGCCGGGGTCGCGCATTTTAGCCTTTTCCCCTGAGGGTTCTTAGCATTTATTTCGTATGGGTCCAATCCGATGGGCATAACGCGACGGTCGGCAATCCCGATTGAACGCTGGCAACGGCCTCCCAGTCACTTGTTGAACAAGCCCCAACGGGCAGCCTGAAGACTGATGAGGAGAGCCGAAGATGCCCAGCAACAAGCCCCAGGCGCCGCAGCCGAGCCCGGTCGCCGGCACCGACACCCCCGACAAGGCCAACACCAACGCCAAGTTACAGAGCCTGGAAACCTTTCGCAGCGACGCCAGTGGCCAGGCGCTGCGCACCAACCAGGGGGTGAAGATCGCCGACAACCAGAACAGCCTCAAGGCCGGCGCGCGCGGGCCGTCGCTGCTCGAAGACTTCATCATGCGCGAGAAGATCACCCACTTCGACCATGAGCGCATCCCTGAACGCATCGTCCATGCCCGGGGGTGCGGGGCGCACGGCTACTTCCAGAGCTACGGCTGCCATGCCGGGCTGACCAAGGCCGGCTTCCTGCAGGACCCGGAAAAGGTCACCCCGGTATTCGTGCGCTTCTCCACCGTGCAGGGTCCGCGTGGTTCGGGCGACACGGTGCGCGATGTGCGCGGCTTTGCGGTGAAGTTCTATACCGACGAAGGCAACTTCGACCTGGTCGGCAACAACATGCCGGTGTTCTTCATTCAGGATGCGATCAAGTTTCCCGATTTCGTCCACGCGGTGAAGCCCGAGCCGCACAACGAGATGCCTACCGGCGGCTCGGCCCACGACACTTTCTGGGACTTCGTCTCGCTGGTGCCGGAGTCGGCGCACATGGTCATGTGGGCCATGTCCGACCGCGCCATCCCACGCAGTTTGCGCATGATGGAAGGCTTCGGCGTGCACACCTTCCGCCTGATCAACGCCGAGGGCGTGGCCAGCTTCGTCAAGTTCCACTGGAAGCCGCGCCAGGGCGTGCATTCGCTGCTGTGGGACGAAGCCCAGAAGCTGGCGGGCAAGGATACCGACTACCACCGTCGCGACCTGTGGGAGGCCATCGAGACCGGGCATTACCCGGAGTGGGAGCTGGGTGTGCAGGTCGTGCCCGAGGCCGACGAGCACACGTTCGACTTCGACCTGCTCGACCCGACCAAGCTCATCCCCGAGGAACTGGTGCCGGTCACGCCGCTGGGCAGGATGGTGCTCGACCGCAACCCGGACAATTTCTTCGCCGAAGTGGAGCAGGTCGCTTTCTGTCCGGGGCATATCGTGCCAGGCATCGACTTCAGCAACGACCCGTTGCTGCAAGGGCGGTTGTTCTCCTATACCGATACCCAGATCAGCCGCCTGGGCGGGCCGAACTTCCACGAGATCCCGATCAACCGGCCCGTCGCGCCCAATCACAGCAGCCAGCGCGACGCCATGCACCGGATGACCCTGGACAAGGGCCGTGCGGCGTACGAGCCCAACTCGATCGATGGCGGTTGGCCGAAGGAAACGCCGCCGGCCGCGCGGGACGGCGGTTTCGAGAGCTACCAGGAGCGCATCGACGCGGACAAGATCCGCCAGCGCAGCGAGTCGTTCGGCGACCACTTCTCCCAGGCGCGGCTGTTCTTCCAGAGCATGAGCCCCAGCGAACAGCAGCACATCGTCAAGGCCTACAGTTTCGAGCTGGGCAAGGTCGAGCGCGAGGCGATCCGGGCGCGGGAGGTGGACGAAATCCTCGCCAACATCGACCTGAAGCTGGCGGCGGCGGTGGCGGCCAACCTCGGACTGCCGGCGCCCAAGGCCGGCACGGTCAAGGTCAAGGGCAGCAAACCCGCGCAATCAAAAGCCTTGAGCCAGATGAACCATTCCGCTGAGATCGGCATCAGCGGACGCAAGGTCGCCATTCTGCTGGCCGATGGTGTGGAGGCCGGGAGTGTCGACAAGGTAGTCAAGGCGCTGGAGGCACAACGCGCGCGGCCCATGTTGCTGGGGCCGACCTCGGCGCCGGTGAAGACCGTCGACGGCAAGCCACTGGCGGTGGATGCGTCGATGGAAGGCATGCCGTCGGTGATGTTCGACGGGGTGTGGGTGCCGGCGGGCAAGGCGTCGCTGGAGGCGCTGGAGAAAAGCGGCGTGGCCAGGCACTTCCTGCTGGAGGCTTATAAGCACCTCAAGCCCATTGGGCTGAGCCAGGACGGCAAACCGTTGCTGGAAACGCTTGGGCTGAAGAAGGATGAGGGGGTGCTGCTGGGGGATGCGCAGAAAGTCTTCGATGCCTTTTTCAAGGCCGTCGAGGCGCATCGGATATGGGCTCGGGAGGCGGCCGCCGAGGCGATACCGGCCTAACCATGCATCGCGGGGCAAGCCCGCTCCCACGAGCCATTACCCGGCTTCGTGGGAGCGGGCTTGCCCCGCGATCGTTCACTGCTGATGGGGGACCAGTACCACCTGGGCCGGCAGCGCGCGCTGAATCTCATGCTTTTGCTGTAGCGCGAACCCGCTGTCGAGCTTGCGCACCCGTTTCTCCAGCAGGGTCTTGAGCCATGGTGCGTCCTGGGTGCGCGGCACCTGGAATACCACTTCACACTGGTAATTGACCACGTCGGCGGCGATGTCATCGAGCTGTCGGCGCAGGGCGCGGCTGTCGGTGGTCTTCAAGGCCACCACGGTATTCGGCGCGGTCGGGTCGATCAGCCGGGCCTTGGGCTTGGCTTCAGCCGCCTTCAGCGCCGCCTCGGCCTTTTCCAGCTCGGCCTTGCGCGCCTGGGCCATGGCATCGCCACCGGTCAGCGCCGGGGCCTGGGGCATCAGTGCGCGGGCGCGGGCCAGGGCGGTGGCGGCGGCATTCACGTCGCCCTTCTGCAGGACGATCTGGCTGCGCCGCAGGTAAGCTTCGGCGAGTTGGCGCTGGTGCGCTTCCACCCGTGCATCGTCAGGCGCCTGGGCCTGCAAGGCGGCCAGTTGGTCCTCGGCGGTGGCCAGCTCGTTGCTGGCGATGCTTTGCTCCAGTTGCTGCCAGGCGTCCGGCTGGGCAGGCGCCGACGGCTGCTCGACCGGCTTGCCGGAGCAGGCGGCCAGGAACAGGGAAAACGCGGCAACAAGCAGATAACGTGAGGCGAACGGCTTCATTCCTGCGACTCTCTAATTGCGCAAAAAGCGAGCAAGTCTACACCCAGGGGCGCCCGCTCGAAAACTGGTCCTTTATGACCCGAAAGCGACGCAAAGGTTGCAGGATGCGCCTGCGCGCACCCTGAAAATTCAGCGTTTCGGCAACGCCAGGCTCAGCAAGAATAGCACCGCCGCGCAGACCACGATCGACGGCCCGGCCGGGGTGTCCTTGAACCAGGACAGGGCCAGCCCGCCGCAGACCGCGGTCACGCCCAGCAAACTGGCGCCCAGCGCCATCTGCTCCGGCGAGCGGGCGTGACGCTGTGCCGCGGCTGCCGGGATGATCAGCAGCGAGGTGATCAGCAGCACGCCGACGATCTTCATCGCCACCGCGATCACCACGGCGATCAACAGCATCAGCGCCAGGCGCAGGCCGGTCACCGGCAGGCCCTCGACCATCGCCAGCTCCTCGTGCACGGTGACCGCCAGCAGCGGTCGCCAGAACATCGCCAGCAGTACCAGCACCAAGGCACTGCCGCCGAGGATCCAGGCAAGGTCGGTGGTGCTGATCGCCAGCAGGTCGCCGAACAGGTAGGCCATCAGGTCGATGCGCACATCGTGCATGAAGCTCAGCACCACCAGGCCCAGCGACAGGGTGCTGGGGGCGAGGATGCCGAGCAGGGTGTCCGAGGCCAGCGGCTGGCGCTGTTGCAGGGTCACCAGCAGGATCGCCAGCAGCAGGCAGCCGATGGTCACCGCCAGCGCCGGGCTGACGTCCAGGGCGAAGCCCAGGGCCACGCCCAGCAGCGCGGCATGGGACAGGGTGTCGCCGAAGTAGGCCATGCGCCGCCACACCACGAACGAGCCCAGCGGGCCGGCGACGAGCGCCAGCGACAGGCCGGCAAGCAGGGCGTAGAGAAGAAAATCAGCCATGCTTGCAGTGCTCTCCATGAACATGGGTGCCCGGGGCGATCACCGAGCCATGCAGGTCGTGGCTGTGATCGTGATGGTGGTGGTAGATGGCCAGGCTCGGCGCGTTCTGGCCGAACAGCTCGACGAACGCCGGGTCGTTGCTGACCTGTTCCGGATGGCCCGAACAGCACACGTGACGGTTGAGGCAGACGACCTGGTCGGTGGCGCTCATCACCAGGTGCAGGTCGTGGGAGACCATCAGCACGCCGCAGCCATGGCGATCGCGCAGGCGGGTGATCAGGTTGTACAGCTCGGTCTGACCGACCACGTCGACACCCTGCACCGGCTCATCCAGCACCAGCAGCTCGGGTTCGCGCAGCAGCGCGCGAGCCAGCAGCACGCGCTGCATTTCGCCGCCGGAGATGGTCTGGATCGGGCTGTCGATCACCTGCTCGGCGCCGACTTCCTGCAGCGCCGCCAAGGCCGCCGCGCGGTCCACCCCGGGCACCAGGCGCAGGAAGCGCAGCACCGACAGCGGCAGCGTGGCGTCCACCTGGATCTTCTGCGGCATGTAGCCGATGCGTAGCTTGGGCTTGCGCCACACCTTGCCCTGGTGCGGCTTGAGCAGGCCGAGCACGGCGCGTACCAGGGTGGTCTTGCCGGCGCCGTTGGGGCCGATCAGGGTGACGATCTGGCCCGGCGCGACCGACAGGTCGATGTTGTCGAGCACCGCCTCGCCAGCGAAGCTGACACCGACCTGCTCGAGGCGGATCAGGGCTTCGCTCATGCCTTGCCCCGGCAGTTGCCGCACAGGCCGACCACCTCGACCGTCTGCGTCTCGACGGCGAAGCCGACGGCCTTGGCGCTGCTGACGATGGCGTCGCTGATGCTGTTCTGCTCCAGCTCGATGGCCACGTGGCATGCCCGGCAGATCAGGAATTGGCCCTGGTGCGCATGTTCGGGGTGGCTGCAGCCGATGAAGGCGTTGAGCGAGGCGATGCGGTGCACCAGGCCGTTTTCCAGCAGGAAGTCCAAGGCCCGATAGACGGTGGGCGGCGCGGCGCGGCGGCCATCCTGCTCGCTGAGCACGGCAAGGATGTCGTAGGCGCCCAGCGGCTTGTGGCTCTGCCACACCAGCTCCAGCACGCGGCGGCGCAGGGCGGTCAGGCGCAGGCCCTGACGGTTGCACAGCGCGTCGGCCTCGGCCAGCGCGCTGTGGACGCAATGGGAATGATCGTGGGGGCGGTTGGCCAGCGGCGTGATGGACATGGGCAGCGACGGTTCAGGATGGAGACGTTATTATGTTACCTGTTTCTGACGACCCGAGTATCCACCGTGTCCCGATTCCTTGTCCTCTTTGTCGCTTTCATCGCGTTCTCGGCCCACGCCGACGTGCGCGTGCTGACCAGCATCAAGCCCCTGCAACAGATCGCCGCCGCCGTTCAGGACGGTGTCGGCAGCCCCGATGTGCTGCTGCCGCCGGGCGCCTCCCCGCACAACTACGCGTTGCGCCCGTCCGATGTGCGCAAGGTCGGCGATGCCGACCTGCTGTACTGGATCGGCCCGGACATGGAAGGCTTCCTGCCCCGTGTGCTGAACAGCCGCGCCAAGCCGACCGTGGCCGTGCAGTCGCTGCCGGGCCTGCAGTTGCGTCACTTCGGCGAGGACAGCCATTCCCACGACGAAGAAGACCATGACGATCACGACCATGATCACCGTCCAGGCAGCCTCGATGCGCACCTGTGGCTGTCGTCGGTGAATGCCCGGGTGATCGCGACGAAGATGGCCGGTGACCTGGCGGCTGCGGATCCGGCCAATGCGCCGCGCTACCAGGCCAACCTCAAGCTGTTCGTCGAGCGCATGGATGCCCTGGATGGGCGCATCAAGCAGCGGGTGGCGGGGATCGCCGGCAAGCCGTACTTCGTGTTCCACGAAGCCTTCGACTACTTCGAGGCCGCCTATGGCCTGAAGCACGCCGGCGTGTTCAGCGTCGCCTCGGAAGTGCAGCCGGGGGCGCAGCATGTCGCCGCCATGCGCAAGCGCCTGCAGGCGGTGGGCAAGACCTGTGTGTTCAGCGAGCCGCCGCTGCGCCCGCGCCTGGCCGAGACGCTGACTGCCGGCTTGCCGGTGCGCCTGGCCGAGCTGGATGCGCTGGGGGGCAGCGATGCGGTGGATTCCAGGGGCTATGAGCGCTTGCTGGAGAAGCTTGGCAGCGACCTGACCGGCTGCCTGGAACAGCTCTAACGCCTGGGCTGGTTTCTTCGCGGGTAAACCCGCTCCCACAGGAGTGGACTGCCCCCAAGAAGTTGGACACCAATCCAACCCTTGGGGCAGTCCAGGAGCATGCCATCCCTGTGGGAGCGGGTTTACCCGCGAAGAAGCCGGCGCGGTTACAAGGCGAACGGCAGGTGCAACGCTACCTGCTGGCGCTGTGCCAGGCGCACCTCGAACTCGCTCGGGTCATGGATCATCACATCCATCCCGGCAAAATCCCGCGCCGCGATCAGCCGCGACAGCCAGAAGCGCACGCAGGCCACCCGCAGCATCACCGGCCACAGCTCGGCCTCGGCGGCGGTGAACGGTCGCAGCTTCGCATAGGCGCCCAGCAGGGCCTGGGCGTGCGGCAGGTCGATACCGCCCTGCTCGTCCAGGCACCAGTCGTTCACGGTGATGGCGATGTCATACAGCATCGGCCCGGAGCAGGCGTTGTAGAAGTCGATCAGCCCGGCCAGGTGAGTGCCTTCGAACATCACGTTGTCGCGGAACAGGTCGGCGTGCAGGTTGGCCTTGGGCAGGGCGAGGATCTGCGCCTTGTGCGCGCGGATTTCGTCCAGCGCCGGAGTCAGCAGCGCGGCCTGTTCGGCGTTCAGCCCCGGCAGCAGCTCGGCGCCCGATTGCAGCATCCAGTCCAGGCCTCGGTCGGTGCGGCGCTCGATGATGCGTTCGCGGGTGGCCAGGTGGATGTGCGCCTGCAGCTCGCCGACCTGGGCGCAGTGCTGGTTGTTCGGCTGCTTGACGTGCTTGCCCGACAGCCTTGGTTGCAGCAGCGCCGGCTTGCCGCATAGCTCGCGCAGGCCGTTACCGTCGCGATCGCGCACGGCATAGGGCACCGGCATCTCGGCCTCGTGCAGCACGTCGAGCAGCTCGATGAAGAACGGCATGTCTTCGGCCGGTCCGCGCTCGATCAGCGTGAGGACGAACTCCCCTTTTTCCAGGCTGACGAAGAAATTGCTGTTTTCGGTACCGGCGGCGATGCCCTGGAAGTCGAGCAGGCGGCCCAGCTCGTACGGCGCCAGAAAGGTTTCCAGCTCAGGCCGGGTCACAGGGGTGAAGACTGACATGTTGAGAAGTTGCCCATGCGGGCACTTCCGCCGGGAAGTGCCTGGTTGATAAGAACGATACGCGCTATTGCATTACCACTCGAAGATCTTCCACGACGGAATCAGCATGTCCGGCTGGTCGGATCGAATGAAGTTGCCTTCGGAGCCATCGGCGCGTACCAGGAAATAAGGCTTTCCGCCCTTCGGCGTGACCTTGATCGCATACAGGAAGCCGTTTTGCCGGTACTCCTGGATGGTCTTGTCGCCTTCCGTGCGAATGGTTACATCGGGATCGGCCGATGGGGCTTCGTCCGCCGCCAGGGTGACGACTGGCATGGTGGCCAGCAGACCGAGCAGTAACAGGCGATTGAGTGTGCGCATGATAACCTAGTCCCTTTGTCGTCATTGATCCGGCTATTCTAGCGCCGGACCCGCCGAAAAGGTTGATTCTCCTCATGAGCCAAGCGCCCCTCGTCCTGGTGGACGGTTCCTCCTACCTCTACCGCGCCTTCCACGCGCTGCCGCCGCTGACCACCTCCAAAGGCATGCCCACCGGCGCGGTCAAGGGCGTGCTGAACATGCTCAAGAGCCTGCGCAAGCAGTACCCGGACAGCCTGTTCGCGGTGGTCTTCGACGCCAAGGGCGGGACCTTCCGCGACGCCATGTTCGCCGAATACAAGGCCAACCGCCCGAGCATGCCCGACGACCTGCGGGTGCAGGTCGAGCCGCTGCACGCCAGCGTCCGCGCCCTTGGCTACCCACTGCTGTGCGTCGAAGGCGTGGAGGCCGACGATGTCATCGGCACCCTGGCGCGCAGCAGCGCGGCGAACGGCCGGCCGGTGATCATCTCGACTGGCGACAAGGACATGGCCCAGTTGGTGGATGGCCACGTCACGTTGGTCAACACCATGACCGGGAGCGTGCTGGACGTTGCTGGCGTGCACGAGAAATTCGGCGTCGGCCCGGAGCACATCATCGATTTTCTCGCCCTGATGGGCGACAAGGTCGACAACATCCCCGGCGTGCCGGGTGTCGGCGAAAAGACCGCCGTCGGTCTGCTGACCGGCATCGGCGGTGGTCTGAGCGACCTGTACCAGAACCTCGACAAAGTGCCGAGCCTGGCCATTCGCGGTGCCAAGACCCTGCCGGCCAAGCTGGAGGAACACCGCGACGCGGCCTTCCTGTCCTACGAGCTGGCGACCATCAAGTGCGATGTGGAGCTGGATGTCGAGGTCGACGCGCTGGTCTGCGGCGAGCCCGACCGTGAAACCTTGCTGGCGCTGTACACCGAGATGGAGTTCAAGAGCTGGATCGCCGACGTGCAGCGCGATGCCGCCCAGGCGGGCGCCAGCGTCGCGGCCAGCGACACGCCTGCAGCCGTCCAGGCCGAGCCGAAGTACGAGACCATCCTCGACCAGGCCCGTTTCGACGCCTGGCTGGAAAAGCTGCGCCAGGCGCCGCTGTTCGCCTTCGACACCGAGACCACCGGCCTCGACGCGCAGCAGGCGCAACTGGTCGGCCTGTCGTTCGCGGTCGAGCCCCATGAGGCGGCCTACGTGCCGCTGGCCCACGACTACGAAGGCGCCCCCGCCCAGTTGGACCGTGACGCCGTGCTGCTGGCCCTGAAGCCTCTGCTGGAGGACCCGGCCAAGGGCAAGATCGGCCAGAATGCCAAGTACGACATCAATATCCTGGCCAACGGCAGCCCGGCCATCGACATGCGCGGCGTGGCCTACGACACCATGCTCGAGTCCTACGTGCTCGACTCCACCGCCACCCGTCACGACATGGACAGCCTGGCGCAGAAGTACCTGGATCACACCACCATCGGCTTCGAGGACATTGCTGGCAAGGGCGCCAAGCAACTGACCTTCAACCAGATCGCCCTGGAAAAGGCCGGCCCCTACGCGGCCGAGGACGCCGACATCACCCTGCGCCTGCACCAGGCGCTGCAGGCGCGATTGGCGAAGACACCGAGTGTGCTGCCGGTGCTGATGGAAATCGAAATGCCACTGGTGCCGGTGCTGGCCAAGATCGAGCGCCAGGGCGCGCTGGTCGATGCCGCGCTGCTGGGCGTGCAGAGTGGCGAGCTGGGGGCCAAGCTGGTCGAACTGGAGCGCGAGGCGTTCGCGCTGGCCGGCGAGGCGTTCAACCTCGGCTCGCCCAAGCAGCTCGGCGCGATTCTCTACGACAAGCTGGGCATGCCGGTGCTGAGCAAGACCGCCAAGGGCCAGCCGTCCACCGCCGAGGCGGTGCTCGACGACCTGGCCGAACAAGGCTACCCGCTGCCCAAGGTGCTGATGCAGTACCGCAGCCTGAGCAAGCTCAAGAGCACCTATACCGACAAGCTGCCGGGGCAGATCAACCCGCGCACCGGACGTATCCACACCTCGTACCAGCAGGCCGTGGCCGCCACCGGCCGGCTGTCGTCCAGCGACCCGAACCTGCAGAACATCCCGATTCGCACCGCCGAAGGCCGCCGTATTCGCCAGGCCTTCGTCGCCAGCCCCGGTTATAAGCTGCTGGCGGCGGACTACTCGCAGATCGAGCTGCGTATCATGGCTCATTTGGCCAAGGACGAAGGCCTGCTGCATGCCTTCCGCAACGATCTCGACGTGCACCGCGCCACCGCCGCCGAAGTGTTCGGCGTGGCCTTGGAGGCCGTCACCCTTGACCAGCGTCGCAGCGCCAAGGCGATCAACTTCGGCCTGATCTACGGCATGAGCGCGTTCGGCCTGGCCAAGCAGATCGGCGTCGATCGCAAGCAATCGCAGGACTACATCGACCGCTACTTCGCCCGCTACCCCGGCGTGCTGGCATACATGGAGCGCACCCGTGCCCAGGCCGCCGAGCAGGGCTTCGTCGAAACCCTGTTCGGTCGGCGTCTGTACCTGCCGGACATCAACGCCAAGAACCCGGCCCTGCGCAAGGGCGCCGAGCGTACGGCGATCAACGCGCCGATGCAGGGCACGGCGGCGGACATCATCAAGCGCGCCATGGTCGCGGTGGACAACTGGCTGAACCAGAGCGGGCTGGATGCGCGGGTGATCCTGCAGGTCCATGACGAACTGGTGCTGGAAGTGCGCGAGGACCTGGTCGAACAGGTCAAGGATGAAATTCGCGCGCACATGAGCAATGCCGCCCAGCTGGATGTGCCGCTGCTGGTGGAAGTGGGTGTTGGCTCGAATTGGGACGAAGCTCACTAAACGACGCGGGAAAGCTGTGTAGGATCTGCGGCGTGGTGTCGCGGATCCGGCGCTTAGATCGAGAGTTTCATGAAACTATCGCAAATAGTTTCGAGGGGCTCGGAACTAAACCGGTGAACCGCCACTCAGAGGTACTGAATGGCTGGTGAAGCCTTTCGATGCTCCTATGTTGTGTTAAGTGTTGGCAGATACCCGGACCCCGCCCTAGCGGTCCGGACTTAAACCCCGAACTTCCCCCTCCCCATACGAAGTCCGGGGTTTTTTTTGCCCGGAGTTCGGCGTGAAGTCTGGGAAATCCGTGGGAGCGGGCTTGCCCCGCGATCGACTGATCGCGGGGCAAGCCCGCTCCCACGAAAGTATCCCTTGGCCTTCAGACAGCTGGCTTGTCTTCCAGCTCCATCCAATCCGCCAGTACCCGGTACGCCTCTTCCAGCCCCAGGCGCTTGGGCGCCGAGAACAGCTGGATGGTCGCGCCGTCGCCCCAGCCCTTGCGGATCTCCGACTGCACCTTGAGCAGGGTATTCTTGCCGGCGCCGTGGGTCAGCTTGTCGGCCTTGGTCAGCAGGATATGCATGGGCATGGCGCTGGCCTTGGCCCAGTCGAGCATCATCTTGTCGAAGTCGGTCATCGGGTGGCGCACGTCCATCATCAGGATCACCCCGCGCAGGCACTCGCGGCTGCCCAGGTAGGCCTCCAGGTGCTTCTGCCAGTGCTGCTTGAGCGGAATCGGGACTTTTGCATATCCGTAACCCGGCAGGTCGACCAAACGCCGTTCATCGTCCAGACTGAAGAAATTCAGCAGCTGGGTGCGGCCGGGAGTCTTCGAGGTACGCGCCAGGCTGGCATGGGTCAGGGTGTTGAGGGCGCTGGATTTGCCGGCGTTGGAACGGCCGGCGAAAGCCACCTCGTAACCCTGGTCTTCGGGGCATTGTTCGACCTTGGCGGCGCTGAGGGCGAATTTGGCTTTCTGGCAGAGGCCGAGGATGGGGTTCTTGACTTGCATGGGATATCCGATGTGGGTGTTGCCCAGCACTGGAACGGTTGGCCCAGGCGCGGCAAGCGGTGTCGTTTCCGTTTGGATGGCGGAAGTATATAATGCCCCAGTTTTTGTGTGCTCATTCTCCCAGCGAAGGAGCATGAGCATGGGGTGTCGAACAATAGCTCGCGCAACAGAACGCAGCGCGGCCCCCAACCCTGTCAGGTCGTTCCGCTTGGCGAAATGGCTGCTTGCTGTCGGTTTGTTCCTACCGTTTTTCAGCGCACAGGCTACACAGGATCCCGAGGCGTTGTACAACCGCACGTGCGCGGCCTGTCACGCCGGACAGTTGCCACAGGCACCCAGAAGCGGTGACCGGGCAGCCTGGGAACCGAGGCTGGCGCAAGGCATGGAACAGCTGGTGACGCATGTGACGCAGGGTTTCAAGGCTATGCCGCCGCGTGGATTGTGCATGGACTGCAGTGCCGAGGACTACCGTTTGGTCATCCTTTGGATGAGCGGCAGTCCCGATACATAACATTTCACCCTTAGCCGTGTTGGATTAGCTGATGAACAAACTATTCGTGAGTCTGCTGTTGACCATGGGGGTCGCAGGTGCGGCAAGTGCTGCGGGACCGATCAAAGGCGATGCTGCTGCCGGTCAGGCCAAAACAGCTGTCTGTGGGGCCTGCCACAACCCTGACGGCAACAGCCTGGCACCGAACTTCCCGAAACTCGCCGGCCAAGGTGAGCCCTACCTGAACAAGCAACTGCATGACATCAAGGACGGCAAGCGTACCGTGCTGGAGATGACCGGCATGCTGGCCAACTTCAACGACCAGGACCTGGCCGATATCGCCGCCTACTTCGCCAGCCAGAAAGGCAGCGTGGGCGCCGCCGACCCGAAACTGGTCGAGCGCGGCCGTGCCCTGTTCAATGGCGGCAACCTCGAGAAAGGCATGCCCGCCTGCACCGGCTGCCACTCGCCCAACGGCGCGGGCATCGCCCTGGCGAAATTCCCGCACCTGAGCGGCCAGCACGCGCAGTACGTCAGCAAGCAGCTGACCGACTTCCGCGAAGGCAACCGCACCAACGACGGCGACGCCATGACCATGCGCACCATCGCCGGCAAACTGAGCAACAAGGACATCGAAGCCCTGTCCAGCTACATCCAGGGCCTGCACTGATCTCATCCTCTCGGTGGGAGCGGGCTTGCCCCGCGATGCGGCATGAACATGCGTTAACACTCGGTTAATGCTTCAGCGCTAAAGATGAAAAGGGCAGCCCAGGCTGCCCTTTTTTCTGTCCATAGCCGTTACACTACAGAACTCGAGCCCTTCCCGGCCTGTCCTACGCAGGTCGCGTCGAGGCGACCAAAGACTGCTCAGGAGTAAAGCATGCGTAAACTGATTCTCAGCGCTGCGCTGGTCGCCGCCAGCGTATTCGGTATGGCCGCCGTGCAGGCCGCGGAGCCTGCCACCGCCGGCAAGGAATATGTCGAGCTGAGCAACCCCGTGCCGGTATCCGTGCCGGGCAAGATCGAAGTCGTCGAGCTGTTCTGGTACGGCTGCCCGCACTGCTACCACTTCGAACCGGTCATCAACCCCTGGGCTGAAAAACTGCCGAAGGACGTCAACTTCAAGCGCATCCCGGCCATGTTCGGCGGCCCATGGGATGCCCATGGCCAGATGTTCCTGACCCTCGAAGCCATGGGTGTGGAGCACAAGGTTCACGCCGCAGTGTTCGACGCCATCCAGAACCAGCGCAAGCGCCTGACCGACCCGAACGACATGGCCGACTTCCTGGCCACCCAGGGCGTGGACAAGGACAAGTTCCTCGCCACTTTCAACTCCTTCGCCATCAAGGGTCAGGTCAACCAGGCCAAGGAACTGGCCAAGAAGTACGAAATCACCGGCGTTCCGAGCATGGTCGTCAACGGCAAGTACCGCTTCGACCTGGGCACCGCCGGTGGTCCGGAAGGCGTGCTGAACGTCGCCGACCAGCTGATCGCCAAGGAGCGCGCCGCTAAGTAAGCGGCGACCGCCATGCGCTTGCGTGCCACGCGAGGCATCGGCCTGCACCAACCGCAGGTCAACGAGCATCACCTGCGGGCCCCCGGCCTGCCGGAAGATGGTCGCCTGCGGCTGCTCAGCTTCAATATCCAGGTCGGCATCAGCACCGAGCGCTACCGCCACTATGTGACGCGCAGCTGGCAGCACCTGCTGCCGCACAACGGGCGTGCCGGCAACTTGCAGAAGATCGGCGATTTGCTCGGCGACTTCGACTTGGTGGCCCTGCAGGAGGCCGATGGCGGCAGCCTGCGCTCGGGCTTCGTCAACCAGGTGGAGCACCTGGCCCAGCTGGGCGCCTTCCCTTACTGGTACCAGCAGCTCAACCGCAACCTCGGGCGTTTCGCCCAGCACAGCAATGGCGTGCTCAGCCGCCTCAAGCCCCAGCGCCTGGAAGACCACCCGCTGCCCGGCCCGTCCGGTCGTGGGGCGATCCTGGTGCGCTTCGGCGAAGGCGAGGATGCGTTGATCGTGGTCATGATGCACCTGGCCCTTGGCGCCAAGACCCGGGCCCGCCAACTGGCCTACATCCGCGAGCTCATCGGTGGCTACCGCCACCAGATCCTCATGGGCGACATGAACACCCATGCCACCGACCTGCTCGACCACTCGCCCCTGCGCGACCTTGGCCTGATCGCCCCGCAGGTCGAGGCCACCTTCCCCAGCTGGCGTCCGCAGCGCTGCCTGGACCATATCCTGCTCAGCTCGAGCCTGACGCTGGAGCGTGTCGAGGTGCTGGCCCAGCCAATCTCGGACCACCTCCCCGTCGCCGTCGAGATCCGATTGCCTGACGCCCTGACTGTGGATACGCTGCCGGTCCTGAGCTAGGCCTGCTGGCGCGAACCGGGCACTCAAGTGTTCGAGTTTTCCGCCGAAACCCAGTCATCACAGGGCTAGATGCCATCACCCGTCGCGGATCCAGGCATGACCGAAGAAGCCGAGCGCTGGAAAGAAAAATACCTCAAGAGCATCGAGCGCCAGGAAAAGCTCGAGCGGCGCTGGGAAGCCCGCCTCGACCTGCTGCGCCGTGGCCTGGTGCGCAGCACCCTGGCGGCGGAGGGCAGTGACAAGACCGTCGATCAGTGCATGAAGGAAATGCGCGAGGTGATCCGCAGCGACAACATGGACGCCGGCCTCGCCGGGCTGATTCCGCGCCTGGAAAAGGCCGTGCTCGACTCCGAGCAGCGCCGCGAGACCCGCATGAACCAGGTCAGCGAGGCGCTCACTGCGCTGGTCACCCAGCTGCAGACCTTGCCCTTGCCTGGCGATGTATCGCGGCCCCTGAAGAAACTGGCGAAGAAACTCGATGGTGGCGTCAGTCAGTCGCGGGAACTTCCGCCCTTGCTGGGCGAGCTCAGTGGCTTGCAGGGGCAGGCCTTGAGCTCACTGCACAGACCCGCCGAGGAGGCCCGCCCAGGGTTCCTGCAGCGCCTGTTCGGTGGGCGCGACGAGCCCCAGGGTGAGGCAGTGGGCGACGAGACGCCTGCGCCGCCAGCGCAGAAAGCACCCACCGTGCAAGCCAGCGCGCCCGAGGCACGGGATGCCGACGAGTTGCAGGCATTGCCTGCCCCTGCTGCCCAGGCCGAGCATGAGCCGATCCGGCATGTGGACGAGGCCGTATCAGCGCCTGAGGTCGAAGCACCGGGGCCGGCGCTGGTCGATACCACGCCGTTGCCCGTCGTTGAGCCGCTGCCTGAGGCGCCTCCCGTGGCAGTGCCGAAAGAGGACAGCGAGACCGCCCCTGAGTTGGCGGCGATCACCGAGGATACGCAGGCCCTGCAGGATCTCCAGGAGCCCGAGCCCGTGGTGGCTGTCGAGGAAGAAGGCCCCTACGCCCTCCCCGACGCCCTCGAACCGCCTTATAGCCAGGTCGCCGCCCATATCGAGCAAACCCTGATCGGCCTGCTCGACGACCTCAGCCTGCCCGAGCGCCACAAGGCCCAAGCCCTGGAAATGCGCGAGCGGGTTGCCCGCGGCCTGAACTGGTACGAACTGATTCCGGTGCTGGATGACCTGGCCGTGCTCATGCTGGCGATCACCGACAGTGGCCAGCATGAGTTCGAAGCCTACCTGCAACAGCTCAACGTGCGCCTGGAGACCTTCCAGAGCCACCTGCACGAAGCCAGCGCTGGCCATGCCGACAACAGCTCCGCCGCCCGCGAGCTCGACAGCCAGTTGCGCGAGCAGGTCGATGGCCTGCAGAACAGCGTGCAGGGCGCCGTCGATGTGGACAGCCTCAAGCACATCCTGGAAAACCGCCTCGAAGGCCTGCTGGTGACCATGGACGAGCACCAGCATGAGCGCGACCGCCGCGAGCAGGAGCTGGCCGGTCGCCTGCAGGGGCTGGCGGCCCGCGTGGCGAGCATGGAGCAGGAGGCGCTTGGCTACCGCGAGCACCTCGAGGAACAGCGGCAAAAGGCGATGATCGACCCGCTGACCGGGTTGCCGAACCGTGCGGCCTGGAGCGAGCAGGTCGAGCGCGAAATGCTCGACTGGCAGGAGAACGGTGGCCACCTGGCCATGGCCATCCTCGACCTCGACCATTTCAAGCGAATCAACGATGGCTACGGTCACCTGGCGGGCGACAAGGTGCTGAAGATCGTCGCCGAGCAACTGCGCAAGCGCCTGCGTGGCCGTGACTTCATCGCCCGTTTCGGCGGCGAGGAGTTCGTGCTGCTGCTGCCTCAGACCTCGCCTCCCGCGGCGGCACAGGTGGCAGAAGCGTTGCGCGCGGCGGTCGAGGCTTGTCCGTTTCACTTCAAGGGCGAACGGGTGGTGATCACCACGTCCATCGGCATCAGCGCCTTCCGTTCCGGCGAGCGTGGTGATCAGGTGCTCAAGCGTGCGGACGAGGCGCTGTACCGAGCCAAGGACCAGGGGCGCAATCGCGTCGTGCAGGCATAAATAGTTACCGCTTCTTCGGCTCCCGAGGGCTCGACACTGATGGCCAGCGCTGCTTGCGCAGCGCATCGCCAACAGATCGATCTTGAAAGGAGCTACAGAATGAAAATGACCAAGTGGATCATGCCACTGCTGCTGGGCCTGGCGTTCCAGGCAAGTGCAATGGCCAAGGACATGATCCTCACCGCCCACGTGGGTGCCGATGGCAGCGTGCTGCGCCAGTGGCCTGAGTGGATCGCCCAGGTCGAGCGCCAACCGCAGGCCAACTACTTCACCCAGTACAAGCTGAAGTTCAATCCCCGCATCGTGCATCAGGATCCAGGCTTCTGCTCGGTGTCGCCGATCGATGCCAGCAGCTACGACCGGCAGATGCACGGCCAGGCCAAGGTGATCGGCAAGCCGCTGGCCGAGCAGGTGACCGTGATGACCCAGCTGGTGGACAAGAAAGGCCCGAGCGGTGACAACTCGCTGGAGTTTCTGCTGATGTGCGTGCGCTGAGTCGATAGCCGATCGTCAACGACAGGCCCAGAGCACGTTATACTGTAGCGCTGTTGTCGCCTACTCAATGACGTGCTCTGTGCAATGAAAAAACTCCTCACCGCCCTGTTCCTGCTGGCTCTGGCTGGTTGCTCCAGTGGCTTGCGCATCGATCGCAGCCACCCTTCGGCCAACCAGGACAGCCGTATCCAGTTCGTCGTCGTGCATTACACCAACGCTTCGCTCGAGCGGTCGCTTGCGCTGCTGACCCACGGCGAGGTCAGTGCCCACTACCTGATCGGCGACGGACCGGCCACGGTCTACCAGCTGGTGGACGAAAGCCGTCGCGCCTGGCACGCCGGCGACAGCCAATGGCAGGGCCGTACCTGGCTCAACTCCAGCTCCATCGGCATCGAAATCGTCAACCCGGGCTATACCGACACGCCGGCCGGCCGGGTCTGGCACCCCTACAGCGAAGCGCAGGTCCAGGCGCTGATCGCCCTGCTCAGGGACATCGTCCAGCGTAACCACATCGATCCGCGCCATATCATCGGCCATAGCGACATCGCGCCATTGCGCAAGCTCGATCCGGGGCCGCTGTTCCCCTGGAAGCGCCTGGCCGACGCCGGGCTGGGTATATGGCCGGATGCCGCCGCCGTGGCGCGGCAGCAGGCCTACTTCGAGGTCAACCCGCCTACCATCAGCTGGTATCAGCAGCAACTGGCGCGCTTCGGCTATGCCATCGAGCAGACCGGCGAGCTGGATGTGGCCACGCGGCATGTGATTGCCGCCTTCCAGATGCGTTTCCGTCCCCAGCGCTTCGACGGCATGCCGGATGCGCAGACCGCCGCGATGCTGCAGGTGCTCAACCGCAAGGGTTAAGCCCTGCATAGGCCCCAGGGCGCTTTAGCGCCCAACGGCCGCGCCAATCGTTCATTCCGTTGCTATACCTTTTGTATTCAACTGGATGCCGCGCATGTCTGCCCTGCTCGCTACATTGCGTCAATTTTTTCACCGTCCCTGGCTGATGGCCGCAATCGCGGCCCTGGCCAGCGCCTCGCTGTTGCTCGCAGCCAGCGTCGGCGTGACGTTGCAGCAGATGAAACACAGCGAAAGCGACCAGATGAACGCCCAGGGCGAGCGCTTTCTCGAGCGCCTGGAGCAGGTCTTCGGCCAGCTGCGCGAGGCGGTCGACCAGCTTCAGGCGCAACCCTTGCGTGGCTGTGACGCGTCGATGCTGGCCGAGCTGCAGCAGGTCGCCCTGAAATCGCGGTTCATCTACGAGGCGGCTTACGTGAACGGTACGCTGGCCTGCTCAAATCGTGGCGGCGGGCGGGTCATCGAGCCGCTGCGTGCCCCGGATATCCAGGGGCCGACCTACAGCTACTGGCTCAACACCACCACCGAACCCAATGAAAACCTGGCGGCGCTGATGCTGGGGCGCGGCAACTTCCTGGTGTCCACGTCCCGCGGTCATCTCAGTGATGTGGTCGACCTGCCGCCCGGCGGCAGCTTGCTGGTGCTGTTGGATCGCGGCACTCGGGCCATTCCGGTACTTGGGCCGACTCAGGCCTGGCCCCCGGTCACCGATTGGCCGCCACCTTCGCACAAGTCGTTGATCGAACTACCTGACCGGCTGGTCTATCGCATGGCGACCAAGTCGCCGGACTACCAGTTGGTCCTGATCGCGCCCCGTGCCAGCTTGCCGCTGAAGCTCAACGGCATGCTCTGGCTGCTGTTCCCGGGCAGCCTGGTGCTGGCCTGCTGCATCGGCTGGCTGGTGTTGCAACTGATCCTGCAACGGCGCTCGATGAGTTCGGAGCTGCAGCAGGCACTGCGCCGTGGTGAGTTGCAGGTGCTCTACCAGCCGATCTTCGAACTGGACAGCCGCCGCTGTGTCGGTGCCGAGGCCCTGGTGCGCTGGCGTCGCCCGGACGGCAGCCTGACCAGTCCGGAGCTGTTCATCCCGCTGGCGGAAAACACCGGGCAGATCCGCCAGATCACCGACTTCGTCCTGCAGCGGGTGCTGGAGCAACTGGGGGCGCTGCTGCGGGCCAACCGCCAGCTGTACATCTCGGTGAACCTGGCGGCCTGCGACGTGATGGCGCCGCGTATCGGCCGGGTGGCCGCGCGTCTGCTCGCCCACCATCGGGTGGCTGCCAGCCAGATCGCCTTCGAGGTGACCGAGCGCGGCCTGATCGATGTGGTGGTGGCCCGGGACAACCTGCAGGCGCTGCGGGCGGTGGGGCACCAGGTGCTGATCGACGACTTCGGCACGGGCTACAGCAGCCTGGCGTACCTGCAGACCCTGCCGGTGGACTGCCTGAAGATCGACAAGTCGTTCATAGACGCCCTGGGCCATGACGCGGCCAGCAGCGGCGTGGCGCCGCACATCATCCGCATGGCCCACGACCTGCACCTGCGGGTGATCGCCGAGGGCATCGAATGCGAGGACCAGGCCGTGCTGCTCAATGCCGAAGGGGTCAATTACGGGCAGGGCTGGTTGTTCGCCCACCCGCTGAACGCCCGCCAGTTCGCCGAGCTGATCACGCGCGGGCGGCGGGTGTCGAGGCGGCGGATCGATGACGAGCCCTGAAGGCAGGGCTTGTCCCGTGACGTCAGGCCGGCAATGTCATGTAGAACTGAGTGCCTTGCCCCGGACGCGAGAACACGCCCATGCGCCCACCGTGCAGCTGCACGATTTCCTTGCACAGCGCCAGGCCCAGCCCGGCCCCGCCTTTCTTGCGCCCCACCTGTACGAACGGCTCGAAGATCCGCCCCTGCTGCCCATAGGCGATGCCTTCGCCGTTGTCCTCGACGCTGATGATCACGCGTTCGGCATGGCGCCGAGCATGCAGGCGGATGTGCCCGCCGCTGGCGGTATGGCGCACGGCGTTGTGCAACAGGTTGTCGAGTACCCGGTCGAGCTGGGCAACATCGGCCTGTATGCGCGGCAGCGGCGGCTCCAGTTCACTGAGCAGCTCGATCTGCTTGGCCGCCGCCTGCTCGGCGAAGCGTGACACGGCGCGCTCGAACAGCTCGTCGAGCGCGCATGGCGCCAGCTCCAGCTTCTGCAGGCCACTCTGGTAGCGGGAGAAGTTGAGCAGGTCGTTGATCAGTTGAGTCAGGCGCTGCATTTCCTCGCCGATGGTGTCCAGCAGGTCGTTCTCCCGCGCTTCGGGCGGGAAGCTGATCCGCTCGCGCAACAGGCCGAAGGCCATGTGCATGCCGGTGACCGGTGTGCGCAGCTCGTGGGAGGCGCGCAGCACGAACTCGCTGCGCACCCGCTCGAAGGCGCGCTGTTCGGTGACGTCGTGCAGCACCATCACCGCGCCAAGAATGGGGCCTTGGGGATGACTGACCGGGGTCAGGCTGTAGGTCAGCAGGCGGGTTTCCTCGTCCACCTCCAGACTCAGGTCTTCGGGCGGGCGGTCCAGGCCACCGCCGCGCAGGACCTGGCGCAGCTGCTGTTCGAGTTCCGGGCGCTGCAAAGCCTCGGCCAGGCTTGCGCCGAGGCGGCTCGGGTCCCAGCCCAATTGACGCTGGGCCACCGGGTTGAGGTGTTCCAGGCGGCCCTGGCGATCGATGATCAGCAGGCCGTCGTCGATGCTGTCGAGCACGGCCTGCAGGCGCTGCTGGCCCGCGAGCAACTCGTCGACATTGGTCGCTTGGTGTTTGCGCAGGGCATCGGCCATCAGGCCGAAGCGGCGGGTCAGCTGGTTGAGCTCGGTCGCCTGGGTGATCGGCAAGGTCACCTCGAAATTGCCCTGGCCCACCTGGTCGGCGGCCTTGGCCAGCGCCTCGATCGGTTGGCCGAGGCGCCGGGCGATGTTGTGCGCGGTAACGAAGCCCAGCACCAGCACGGCCAAGCCCACCAGGCCGAGCACGCCGCCGACCATGAGGGCGTGGTGGCGGGATTGCTCTTCGCTGCGCACGATGTGTTCCAGTGCCTGGCGGTGAGAGTCGAGCAGGTCGGTGCGGACCTGGTTGAACGCGGCGCCCAGGGGCTGGTCAACGCCCATGCTCAGCGCCGGTGTCGGGCTCTCCCGATACGCTTGAATGAACGCCTGGTAGTTGCTGCTGGCCTTGCTGAAACCGGTGCGCTCACCGCCTTGCTCCAGCCCCTGGTTGAGCAGGCTTTGGAACTGGTTCTGCAGGGTGACCAGGTTCTTCGGGTCGGTGCCATCGTCGAGCATGAGGTTCAGTTGCTCGCCCAGGTTCTGTCGCAGCTTCAGGCCCAGCTCCAGGGTGTGGGACGTGTCCTGCACCAGGCGCTGCTGCACCGTTGCCATCTGCAGCACGCTGATCAGCCCCAGCAACAGGCCGAGCAGCGCCACCGTCACCAGCGCCGAGATGCTGAGGAACAACCGTGTGCGCAGCTTCATCGGCCACCTCACAAGTTGAACTGCTTGCGCTTGCGATACAGCGTCGAGGCATCGATACCGAGGGTCTTGGCGGCTTGGTCGAGGGTGTCGCTGGCGGCCAGTACCGCGGCGATGTGGGCGCGCTCAAGCTCGTCCAGGCTCAGCGCCGCGCCTACCCTGGGGGCGTTGCTGGTCGGGGCTTCGGTCATGCCCAGGTGGCTGATTTCCACCCGTTCCTGTGGGCAGATGATGCTGGCCCGTTCGATCACGTTGCGCAGTTCGCGGATGTTGCCCGGCCAGCGATAGTTGAGCAGCGCGGTGCGGGCTTCGTCGCTGAAGCCTCGGGCCGGCCGCGAGTACTCCTTGACGAAGCGGGCCAGGAAGCGGTCGGCCAGGGTCAGGATGTCCTCGCTGCGTTCGCGCAGCGGCGGCAGGTGCAGGGTGATGACGTTGAGGCGATACAGCAGGTCTTCGCGGAAGCGGTTTTCGCGGACCATTTCCTCGAGGTTGAGATTGGTCGCCGCAAGAATGCGCACATCGGCGCGGCGGGTGATCGGATCGCCGACCCGCTCGTATTCCTTGTCCTGGATGAAGCGCAGCAATTTTGGTTGCAGCGTGAGGGGAAAGTCGCCGATCTCGTCAAGAAACAGCGTGCCGCCGTCCGCCTGGCTCACGCGCCCCAAGGTGCTTTCGCTGGCACCGGTGAACGCGCCTCGGGTATGACCGAACAGCTCGCTTTCCATCAGCTCGGCGTTCAGCGACGGGCAGTTGATGGTCACGCAGGCCTTGCGCGCGCGCTTGCTCCAGCCGTGGATGGCCCGCGCCAGCTCGCCCTTGCCGGTGCCGGATTCGCCGAGGATGAGAATGTTGGCGTCGGTGGTGGCCACCTGACGGGCGGTTTCCAGTACCGCCATCATTGCCGGGCTGTGGGAGTCCAGGCCGTCCTTGGGCTTGCGCACTTCGCCCTCGAGGGCTTCCAGTCGCGCCGACAGCTGGCGCACTTCCAGCTGCTTGGCCGTGGCCAGGCGCAGTTGGTCGGGGCTGCAGGGCTTGACCAGGTAATCGGCGGCGCCGGCCTGGATCGCGTCCACCGCGGTGTCGATCGCCGAGTGGGCGGTGACGATCACCACCCGCATCCAGGGGGCCTGGATACGCATCTGCGCCAGCACGTCCAGGCCATTGTCCTCGCCCAGGCGCAGATCGAGGAAGCACAGGTCGAACACCTGGCGCTGCAGCAGGGTCTCGGCCTGGGTGGCGCTGTTGGCGGTGGCCACGCTGTAGCCTTCGTCCTCGAGGCAGTAGCGGAAGGTGCGCAGGATGGCGGACTCATCGTCCACCAGCAGAATGCGGCCTTGGTTGTCCGGGGCTGATTCCATTTCCTACGCTCCTTTGGGGTGAATCTCAATTAGTGTCGGAAAAATCGGGCAAGTTGCATGGTTGATTCTGATTGATTCGACGCGATGCATGCTAGCCGAAAGGCAGACAGCGATAGCCTCCCAGGATTCACTGGGCAGGAGCAGACGAAGGAGCCAGCCTGATCGTGCAAATCGCACGGTAATCCAGCAGGCATCGTGCAGTATGCGTTCCTGCAGAATCTTGTCCGATTCATAAGTTATTGATTTTAAACGGTTAAATAGAATTCATAATGCTGGCACACAGGCTGCAACAGCCCCTCCAGGTTTGCATAACAAGTACAGCAGGAGGAACCGGCATGAATCGCCAGCACGTCAACCGCACGCAGTCCGCCGTTTTGCCCGTGCATCAGCTGCTGTTCCTCGGCATGGCATTGCTGCTCACCCTGGCGGCCGGCCTGTTCCACTACAGCTGGCAGACCGCCCGCCTCGCCGAGCAGGTGGCGGCACAGACCGCTCTGTTGACGCAATTGAGGACGAACCATGCCAGCACATTGGTAAAGGCGGCGCAGCCGTTGCCGTCCGCTGACACCGCCCCTGCCGTGCTCGAGCGTACCGTGCCCCAGGATCGCTGGGTGTTCTGACGCCGAAGCACACGACCGATTTCGCACGAGAAAAGGAGAAACATCATGCTGAGTTGGGCCATCACCTTCCTGATCATCGCCATCATCGCCGCGGTCCTGGGCTTCGGTGGTATCGCCGGTGCAGCGACGGGTATCGCGAAGATTCTGTTCATCATCTTCCTGGTGCTGTTCGTTGCCTCCTTCTTCTTCGGACGCGGCAGGGGTTGAAGACCATGAGCAGGATGCTCTCCAAGGCCTTGGTCGTTGCCCTGCTGCTGGGCAGTGGCGCGACGGCGATGGCTGCCAATGACGGACAGGTCCGAGCCAACCAGTTGCTTGGCTCGGACCCGCAGTACCGGGAAACCTGGCAGAAGACCATCAAGAACGAAGAACGACTGCCTGAATGGGTGATCAACCTGAGCGGCAGCTCGGCGCAACAGATGTCGGCGCTGACCGAGGACGGTGACCAGTACCTTGTCGGGCCGCTGTGCGAGTCCGCAGGCAACTGCACCTACAAGCGCCTGATCGTGGCGTTCAGTTGGGACAAGGACGAAGCCTACGGCATGCTCGTGGAGGTGCCCGAGGGGCTGCCCGCCGACAAGTCGCCGACCCGCCATGCAGACTATCGCTGGCTGGGCAAGCCGGACGAGGGCATGAAAGCCCTGCTGCAGGAGCAGCTCAAGCGTGACCCGAACTGGTACTGACCAACGGTCGCGCGCTGTAACGCAATAGAAGCTGAACCTTTTTATCTTTCAGGCTTCTATGATGCGCGGCCCCGAGGAGGGGCCGTGCATGACCAGGGGGCCGGGCCGTTCTGACTGTTGCAGGGTCGGAGTGGCCTAGGGGTACAGGGAGTACCTCCGCGACGGGCCAGGTCAGGAGAGGGTGGCATCGGAAGTTGCAGGTCGGCCAGGTTCGCTCGAAATCGTGTGACCGATCTGGCTTCCGAAGCGCCTTATGTGGGAATCCTTCCTTATATATGCGCGACTTTCCTTCTGGACACATTTTGTCGCGACCGTATATCGAAATATTTTTACCTGTCCGACAGGTCAGCTCGCGTGGCATTTCAGCCATTCGGATTGTCGAACATGCCATCCAACACCCATCCGTCCCCCTGCTAGATCTGCCGAAAAATGGCGCTTTGGCCATGTTCGGAAATCCGAACGTTGAAAATCAAGGGCTTGCCGATGGCTGATTCTGGCTTTTGCTCTCATGCCGATTGTGCATAGGGTAGTCGTTTCCGGCATTAGACTGCCCCTCCCCGCGTCGCAATAGTTGCCGCCTTTTTTCTCGGCCCGAGCGCCAGAAATGCTCGCTCGCGGTGTCCTTACAGTGGGACGTCGAACGGACCAGGCGCAACCGGAATGGCTACAAGCCGCTCTGGAATGCGCCTTTTCGGTCGACGCCCGTGACCACTACAACAAAGGGTAATGACATGAAGAAGGCAAAACTGAGCCTCGCCTGGCAGATCGTCATCGGTCTGTTGCTGGGCGTTGCAGTCGGCGCGCTACTGAATCATTTCAGTGCAGAAAAGGCATGGTGGATCAGCAACGTTCTCCAGCCCGCCGGCGACATCTTCATTCGCCTGATCAAGATGATCGTCGTCCCGATCGTGATTTCGTCGCTGATCGTGGGCATCGCCGGGGTAGGCGACGCGAAGAAACTGGGCAGCATCGGCCTGAAGACCATCATCTACTTCGAGGTGGTGACCACCATCGCCATCGTCGTCGGCCTGGTCCTGGCCAACGTGTTCCACCCGGGCGCCGGCATCGACATGAGCACCCTGGGCACCGTCGATATCTCCAAGTACCAGGCCACCGCGGCCGAGGTGCAGCATGAGCACGCGTTCATCGAGACCCTGCTCAACCTGATCCCGTCGAACATCTTCGCGGCGCTGATGCGTGGCGAGATGCTGCCGATCATCTTCTTCTCGGTGATGTTCGGCATGGGCCTGTCGAGCCTCAACGCCGACCTGCGCGAGCCGCTGGTGCGCACCTTCCAGGGCGTGTCGGAGACCATGTTCAAGGTCACCCACATGATCATGAACTACGCCCCGATCGGCGTGTTCGCCCTGATCGCCGCCACCGTCGCCAACTTCGGCTTCGCCTCCCTGCTGCCGCTGGCCAAGCTGGTGCTGCTGGTGTACTTCGCCATCGCCTTCTTCGCCTTCATGGTGCTGGGCCTGGTGGCGCGCGTGTTCGGCTTCTCGATCATCAAGATCATGCGCATCATGAAGGACGAGCTGATCCTCGCCTACTCCACCTCCAGCTCCGAGACCGTGCTGCCGCGCGTGATCGAGAAGATGGAGAAGTACGGCGCGCCGAAGTCGATCTGCTCGTTCGTGGTGCCGACCGGCTACTCGTTCAACCTCGACGGCTCGACCCTGTACCAGAGCATCGCGGCGATCTTCATCGCCCAGCTGTACGGCATCGACCTGTCGTGGAGCCAGCAGTTGCTGCTGGTGCTGACCCTGATGGTCACCTCCAAGGGTATCGCCGGCGTGCCGGGCGTGTCCTTCGTGGTGCTGCTGGCCACCCTGGGCAGCGTGGGCATTCCGCTGGAAGGTCTGGCCTTCATCGCCGGTGTCGACCGCATCATGGACATGGCCCGTACCGCGCTGAACGTGGTGGGCAACGCCCTGGCGGCGGTGGTCATCGCCAAGTGGCAAGGCATGTACGACGCCGAGAAAGGCGCGGCGTACTACCAGTCGCTGGTGCTGGACAAAGGCAAGAAAGAAGCCGTGGTGGCGGGCAAGACCGTCAACCAGTAAGCCCTTGAGCTGAACGAAGAGCCCCGACTTGTCGGGGCTTTTTGTTTTATAGACGATCACTCCCCCTGTAGGAGCGGCCTTGCCGAGGCGTCGGACCGGTCGGAAAGGGCCGCAAAGCGGCCCCAGCTATTTCTGCCTTGGCGCTGAGATCCTGGGGCCGCTACGCGCCCCATCGCGACACAAGGCCGCTCCTACAGGTACGCGGCCTCCAGCCAGGCATCGGCATGCGCTATCATTCGGGCATTTTTCACGGGGGAACACACGGATGCTCAACGGCCTGTGGCTCGGCTTTTTCCTGGTGGCGGCCATCTCCGCCCTGGCCCAATGGCTGGTTGGCGGCAACGCTGGCATCTTCGCCGCGATGGTCGAGAGCATCTTCGCCATGGCCAAGCTGTCGGTGGAGGTCATGGTCCTGCTGTTCGGCACCCTGACCCTGTGGCTGGGTTTTCTCAAGATCGCCGAGAAGGCCGGCATCGTCGAATGGCTGGCCAAGGTGCTCGGCCCGCTGTTCGCCCGGCTGATGCCGGAAGTGCCACCCGGCCACCCCGCCCTGGGCCTGATCACCATGAACTTCGCCGCCAACGGCCTGGGCCTGGACAACGCCGCCACGCCCATCGGCCTGAAGGCCATGCGCTCGCTGCAGGAGCTCAACCCCAGCAGCACCACGGCGAGCAACGCGCAGATCCTGTTCCTGGTGCTCAACGCTTCGTCGCTGACCCTGCTGCCGGTGACCATCTTCATGTACCGCGCCCAGCAAGGCGCTCCGGACCCGACCATGGTGTTCCTGCCGATCCTGCTGGCCACCAGTTGCTCGACCCTGGTCGGCCTGCTGTCGGTGGCGGTGATGCAGCGCCTGCGCCTGTGGGACCCGGTGGTGCTCGCCTACCTGGTTCCGGGCGCCCTGCTGCTGGGTGGCTTCATGGCCTTCCTTGGCACACTGTCGGCGGCCGCGCTGGCCAGCTTGTCGTCGATCCTCGGCAACCTGACGCTGTTCGGCGTGATCATGCTGTTCCTGGTGATCGGCGCGCTGAGGCGGGTGCAGGTGTACGAGGCCTTCGTCGAGGGCGCCAAGGAAGGCTTCGACGTGGCCAAGGGGCTGCTGCCCTACCTGGTGGCGATGCTGGTGGCGGTGGGCGTGCTGCGCGCCTCGGGCGCCCTGGAGCTGGCCCTGGACGGTATTCGCCACACGGTGAACTGGATGGGCCTGGACACCCGCTTCGTCGAGGGCCTGCCCACCGCGCTGGTCAAGCCGTTCTCCGGCAGTGCGGCGCGGGCCATGCTGATCGAGACCATGCAGACCCAGGGCGTGGACAGCTTCCCGGCGCTGGTGGCGGCGACCGTGCAGGGCAGCACCGAGACCACCTTCTACGTGCTGGCGGTGTACTTCGGCGCGGTGGGCATCCAGCGCGTGCGTCACGCGGTGGGTTGTGCCCTGCTGGCCGAGCTGGCCGGGGTGATCGCGGCGATCCTGGTCTGCTACTGGTTCTTCGCCTGAGCCTGGCCGACGGTCCAGTCGATCACCTGCCGCGCCAGCTGGTCGCTGGCCGCGCCGAAGCCGGCGACCACCGCCGGCACTTTCTGCTCGGTCAATGGCTGGCGCACCTCGAAGCGCTTGCTGGCGAGGATGCGCTGGCTGCGGCCCTGCACCAGCCTGGCGTCGTAGCGGATCACCACCTCCACCACCCCACCGGTCCGGTATTCGCTCTGGAACGCCTGTAGTTCTCCGCCCAGTTCGTAGTCGGCCTGCAGGTTGCTGTCATCGGCGCTCAGGCGCGGCACCCGGCCATCGCGCTGGAAACCGTCGAGCAGGCGGTTGCGCACCAGCATCGGCACCGGGTCGCTCCAGCGCGCGCCCTTGTAGCTGCTGATCACGTCACCCTGGGGGACTACCGCGATACGCGGCCCGGCCAAGGCTTCGCTGGCCAGCGGCTTGTTCAGGCGCAGCGACCAGTCCAGCGGCGCGGCGGCGCGGGCCGGCTGGTTCACCGGCAGGCGATAGATATCCACAGGCTCGCTCTGTGGCAGGATCGAACAGGCCGAAACCAGGCTCAGCGTGGCGGCGGCGAAGGCCAGGCGCAGCGACGGGGTCATGGCTGGAACTCCTTGTTGTTGTCGCGGCCCAGCAGGTAGCCGCTGGGGTCGGCTTCCAGGCGCCGGGAGATGCCCTTGAGCGAGTTGAGGGTCTCACGCAGTTCGCGGATCGCCGGGGCGATCTGGTTCAGTCCCTGGGCGCCGTCGTCCAGGGACTGACGGTTGTCCTGCAGCAGACTGTTGATGGTGGCGGTGCTCTCGGCCAGCGACTGCATGGCCTGCTCGGCACTGCCGATGGCCTGCTTGCCCTGGTTGCCGAGCAGGCCGTTGGCGTTGCGCATCAGCGCCTGGGTTTCGGCGAGGGTGGCATTGGCCTGCTTGCCGACCAGGGACAGCTGCTCGATGGCCTCGGCGATCCCGCCCTTGTGGCTGGCGAAGGCGCCGGTGGTCTGGTCGAGATTGGCCAGGGTGTTGCTCAAGTGCTCGATGTTGCGCTCGGAGAACATCTGGTTGGCGTTGTGCAACAGCAGGTTGATGTTGGTCACCAGGTCGCTGCTGTCGTTGAGCAGGCGCGAGATCGGCGAGGGCGAGGCGACGATCACCGGCAGCTTGCCGCCCTTGCCCTTGAGCTCGGGGCTTTGCGGAGTGCCGCCGCTGAGCTGGATGAACGAGTTGCCGGTCACCCCGGCGAGGGTGAGCTTGGCCTGGGTGTCCTCCTTGACCGGCGTGTCGCCGTTCAGGCGCACCCGGGCCAGCACCCGGCGCGGGTCCTGCGGATCCAGGCGCAGGCTGCTGACGTCGCCGACCTTGATGCCGTTGTACTGCACCGGGCTGCCTCGGGACAGGCCCGAGACGGCCTCGTTGAACACCACTTCGTAGTCCTTGAAGGCGTCGTCGACGCTGGACTTGGCTAGCCACAGGCCGAACAGCATGGCACCGGCCACCACCAGCACGGTGACCAGGCCGATCAGGACATGATGAGCTCGGGTTTCCATCGTTCAGCGCTCCTGGCGGGCGCGCAGGGCGGCGTCTTCGGCCGCCCGGCCGCGCGGGCCGTGAAAGTATTCGTGGATCCAGGGGTCGTCGGTGCGCTCGACTTCGCTGAGCGGGCCGGCCACCAGCACCTTCTTCTGTGACAGCACTGCCACCCGGTCGGTGATGGTGTACAGCGTGTCCAGGTCGTGGGTGATGAGGAACACCGACAGGCCCAGGGCGTCGCGCAGGGTGAGGATCAACTGGTCGAAGGCGGCGGCGCCGATCGGATCGAGGCCGGCGGTGGGCTCGTCGAGGAACAGGATGTCCGGGTCCAGCGCCAGTGCCCGGGCCAGGGCGGCGCGCTTGATCATGCCGCCGGACAGTGAGGACGGGTACTTGTCGGCGGCGCTGATCGGCAGGCCGGCCAGGGCCAGCTTCACCCCGGCCAGGTGTTCCGCGTCGGCCCGCGACAGCCCGGCGTGTTCGATCAGCGGCAGGGCGACGTTCTCGGTGACGGTCAGCGACGAGAACAGCGCGCCCCTCTGGAACAGCACGCCGAAGCGCTGTTCGACCTTGGAGCGCTGCGCCTCGTCGAGCGTGGCCAGGTCCTGGCCGAAGACCTTGACCTGGCCTTCGTCGGGGCGGCGCAGACCGATGATGCTGCGCAGCAGCACCGACTTGCCGCTGCCCGAGCCGCCGACCACGGCGAGGATCTCGCCACGGTACAGGTCCAGGTCGAGGTTCTCGTGTACCACCTGGCTGCCGAAACGGTTGCAGATGCCTCGTGCCTCGATCACCGCTTGCCGACCGGTCACCAGCCCATCTCCATGAAGAACAGCGCGGCTACCGCATCCAGCACGATCACCACGAAGATCGACTGGACCACCGCGGAGGTGGTGTGGGCGCCGACCGATTCAGCGCTGCCGCTGACCTTGAAGCCCTCCAGGCAGCCGATGGTGGCGATCAGGAAGGCGAAGAACGGTGCCTTGACCATGCCCACCAGGAAGTGCTGCACGCCGATGTCGCTCTGCAGCAGCGACAGGAACATCGCCGGCGAGATATCCAAGGTCAGGGCGCAGACCACGGCGCCGCCGATCATGCCGCAGAGCATCGCGATGAACGTCAGCAGCGGCAGTGCGATCAGCAGCGCCAGCACCCTTGGCACCACCAGCAGCTCGATGGGGTTCAGGCCCAGGGTGCGGATGGCGTCGATCTCTTCGTTGGCCTTCATCGAGCCGATCTGCGCGGTGAAGGCGCTGGCGGTGCGGCCGGCCATGAGGATGGCCGTGAGCAGCACGGCGAACTCACGCAGGAAGGAGAACGCCACCAGGTCGACGGTGAAGATGGTCGCGCCGAAGTCGGCCAGCACCGTCGCGCCGAGGAACGCCACCACCGCGCCTACCAGGAAGGTCAGCAAGGCGACGATGGGCGCGGCATCCAGGCCGGTCTGCTCGAGGTGGGCGACCACCGGGGTGATGCGCCAGCGGTGCGGCTGGAACAGGCGCAGCAAAAGGGTTTCGAGGATCAGGCCGATGAAACCCAGGACCTGCCGGGTGTCCTGCCACAGCTGGTCGACGGCGCAGCCGATGCGCGCCAGCAGCAGGATCAGCACCGGACGCTCGGGTTCGCGCAGCGGAATGCAGTAGTCCTGCACCGAGCGGTAGACGTTGCAGAGCAGGGCGCGGTCGGCCTCGGGGAGCGCGTCGGTGCAGTGCGACAGGCGTTCGGCCCCCAGCAACTCGGCCAGCAGCGAGGCGCCAGCGGTGTCCAGCCGGCCAAGCTGGCTGAGGTCGGCGAGGGTGTCGTTGCCGTACTGGCCCTGCAGTCGCTCGCATTCGCGCTTGAGGCTGGCGTAGTGGGCCAGGGTCCAGTCGCCGACGATGCGCAGGCGGGATGGCTGCTGGCTGGTGTCCAGGGTGGCGCTCGGAATGGTCATAGGCTCCATGCATCTGACTCGGTGCTGGGGGGCGAGTCAGATCATAGCGCAGCGGGCCACGATGAACAGCGCATTCCTGCCATGCGACCCCGGGTCGTCTCAGACCTTTTCCCACACCTCGAAGTGGTAGGCCGGCTTATCGTCTTGCGCCGGTTGCGGCTCACTCGAGGCCAGTCGCCAGTGCTGCCGATCGAACTCGGGGAACCACGCATCGCCTGGCACGGACAGCTCGACCCGGGTCAGGTACATGCGGCTCACCAGGTCTTTTTCCAGGGCCTGCCGGTACAACTGCGCGCCGCCGATCAGCATCAGCTCTTCGACACCTTGTTCGCGGGCCCACTGCTCGGCGCGGGCCCGCGCGGCCTCCAGCGAGGCGAACACCTCGGCGCCGGCCAGGACCAGGCCCGGTTGGCGGCTGACGACGATGTTCAGGCGCCCCGGCAGTGGCCGGCCCAGCGAATCCCAGGTCTTGCGCCCCATGATGATCGGCTTGCCCAGGGTCGTGGCCTTGAAGTACTTGAAGTCACCCGGCAGGTGCCAGGGCATGGAGTTGTCGATGCCGATCACACGGTTCTCGGCGAACGCCGCGATCAGGCTGAGAGGGAGTGATGTAGTCATGCCGGCGAGGATAGCACCGGGCACGTGGGTTATGCTTGCGCCCTGACCTGTGCAATGGAAGAGCTTGTGACCGCACCGACTCCACTCGACAAGCGCTGGCTCACCGAAGCGGTGCGCCTGCGCGAGGAACACGCCGGGCCCCTGGAGGATCAGGAAGCCAATCGCCGTGCCCGCCAGCTGGGCGGCGACCTGGCGACACGCATCGAGCGGCGCGCCTTGTGGCTGGCCGAGCGCGACGGCATGACGACGGCGCTGCGCCACTGGAAACAGGGCGCGCGCCTGGCACTGCTGGCGCTCATGGCGTTCGCCGTGCTCAGTGGCGCCGGCCTGGGGTTGGCCGCGCTGGGCGATGGCCTGCGGCCAGTGAACGTGTTCTGGGCCCTGGGTAGCCTGCTCGGGTTGAACCTGGCACTGCTGGTCGGCTGGGCCGCTGGCTTTTTCTTCGCTGGCGAGCAGGGCGCGGCGCTGGGCCGCCTGTGGCTGTGGCTGAGCGAGCGCCTGGCCCGCGATGCCAAGGCTGCGCAGCTGGCCCCGGCCCTGCTCGTCCTGTTGCAGCGCCAGCGTCTGAATCGCTGGCTGCTCGGCCTGCTGGTGCACGGTCTGTGGTGCCTGGTCATGCTCGCGGCGCTGGTGATGCTGCTGGCGTTGCTGGCGACCCGGCGCTATGGCTTCGTCTGGGAAACCACCCTGCTCGCCGCCGAACCCTTCATCGCCCTCACCCAAGCCCTCGGTGCCCTGCCCGCGCTGCTTGGCTTCGCCGTGCCGGATGAGGCGATGATCCGCGCCAGCGGCGACAGCTTGCCGGCGCTGGAACTGGCGCGCCAGGCCTGGGCCAGCTGGTTGCTTGGCGTGGTGCTGGTCTATGGCCTGCTGCCGCGCCTGGTCCTGGCTGTGCTGTGCCTGTGGCGCTGGCGCCAAGGTCGCGATCGCCTGAGCCTGGATCTCAACCTGCCCGGCTATGCGCAATTGCGTGAAGCACTGATGCCCCGTAGCGAGCGCATCGGCGTGCAGGACGCGGCCCCCGAGACTTTGCCGCGTTTCGAGGCTGGCCAGCTCGAGAGCGGCAGCAGCGGCGCCCTGCTGGTGGGCCTGGAGTTGGACGACCAGCGCCCCTGGCCCCCGGCATTGCCGAACAGCGTGACCGATGCCGGCGTGCTCGACAGCCGTGAGTCACGCAACAAGCTGCTCGAACAGCTTGGCCGCTTTCCGCCGGCACGCCTGGCCATCGCTTGCGACCCACGCCGCTCCCCCGACCGTGGCAGCCTGGCATTGCTGGCGGAGCTGGCGCGCAACGCCGGCGCCACGCGCATCTGGCTGCTGCAGGCGCAACCTGGCCAGGCCCTGGACGCCGCGCGCCTGGGCGACTGGCACGACGCTCTCGATCGCCTCGGCCTGCCCCACGCCGACACCTCGCCCCTGACCTGGCTGGAGCATGGCCATGACTGAGCCGCTGAAACTGGCCGTGGTCGGCCACACCAACGTCGGCAAGACTTCGCTGCTGCGCACCCTCACCCGTGACGTCGGCTTCGGCGAGGTCTCGCACCGGCCCAGTACCACCCGCCATGTGGAGGGCGCGCGCCTTTCGGTGGATGGCCAGCCCCTGCTCGAGCTCTACGACACCCCCGGCCTGGAAGACGCCATCGCCCTGCTCGATTACCTCGAGCGTCTGGAGCGTCCAGGCGAGCGCCTGGACGGCCCGGCCCGCCTGCAACGCTTCCTGCTGGGCAGCGAGGCGCGTCAGCGCTTTGAGCAGGAGGCCAAGGTGCTGCGCCAACTGCTGGCGAGCAACGCCGGGCTGTACGTGATCGACGCTCGCGAACCGGTGCTGGCCAAGTACCGCGACGAACTGGAAGTGCTGGCCAGCTGCGGCAAGCCCTTGCTGCCGGTGCTCAACTTCGTCGCCAGCAGCCAGCACCGCGAGCCGGAGTGGCGCGAGGCCCTGGCGCGCCTGGGCCTGCATGCGCTGGTGCGGTTCGACAGCGTGGCCCCGCCCGAGGATGGCGAGCGCCGCCTCTACGAAAGCCTGGCCTTGCTGCTGGAGGATGCCCGCCCGGCCCTGCAGCGCCTGATCGATGACCAGCAGGCCCAGCGCCTGGCCCGCCAGCGCAGCGGCAAGCGCCTGATCGCCGAACTGCTGCTCGATTGCGCCGCTTGCCGGCGCAGTGTCGAGGCCGAGCCCGCCGCCGAGGCCCGTGCCACCGAGGCCTTGCGCCAGGATGTGCGGCAACGCGAGCAGCGCTGCGTCGAGGCCCTGCTCAAGCTCTATGCCTTTCGCCGTGAAGATGCCAATGCCGGCGACCTGCCGTTACTCGACGGACGCTGGGGCGATGACCTGTTCAATCCGGAAACCCTGAGACTGCTGGGTGTGCGCCTGGGCGGCGGCGTGGCTGCCGGGGCGGCGGCGGGCGCGGGCGTGGACCTGCTGGTCGGCGGCCTGACCCTCGGCGCCGCTGCTCTGGCCGGGGCGATTGCCGGTGGCGCCCTGCAGACCGCGCGCAACTATGGTTCGCGGTTGATGGGCAAGCTCAAGGGGCAGCGTGAGCTGACCGTGGACGACACCGTGCTGCGCCTGCTGGCGCTGCGTCAGCAGCAGTTGATGGTGGCGCTGGACGGGCGCGGGCATGCGGCGCAGGACAGCATTCTCCTGGCGGCCCCGGATGAGAAAGCCTGGCGCCAGGGCAAGCTGCCCGAGGCCCTGATCAAGGCGCGCGCGCATCCGCAATGGTCGACGCTCAATCCCGGAGCGAAGGTGAACCAGGCGCAGCGGCAAGAACAGCTGGAGGCATTGGTTTTACAGATTTGAGATGACAGGGGCGGCCCTTTCGCGGACCTGCCCCGCGATGCGTCCTACAGCATCTTCTCCAGCCCGACCGCCTTGCTGATCCAGGCATTGAAGCGTCGCCATATCCCCCCGGGCTCGGTCACCAGCAGGTGCCGCTGGCCGTTGTCCTCGGTGGCCCACGCCAGTTTCCCGTCCACCAGCTTCACCTGGTAGCTCAGTGCCGGCGCCATGCCCTGCACGGCCAGGTCACGGGTGTATTCGGCCAGCTCCGGGCTGTCCACCAGCACCCCGACCTCGGTGTTCCACAGCACCGAGCGCGGATCGAAGTTGAACGAGCCGATGAAGGTCTTGCGCCGGTCGAACACCATGGCCTTGCTATGCAGGCTCGAATCGGAACTGCCATGCAAGCCTAGGCGCGGCCGTGGTGCGCCTGGTTGGCGGCGCAGTTCGTACAGTTGCACGCCATGTTCGAGCAGGGCGCGGCGATAGGGCGCGTAGCCACCATGCACGGCGGGCACGTCGGTGGCTTCCAGGGAGTTGGTCAGCAGCTTCACCGAAGTGCCGGCGTCGGCGCGGCTGGTCAGGTACAGCAAGCCCGGTTCGCCCGGAACGAAGTAGGCCGACACCAGGATCAGCTCCTTGTGCACGCCGTTCAGCTCCGGGGCCAGCTGCTGGCTCATCAGCAAGCGCGGGTCCGGCTCGTCGTCTGCCAGCACCTTGCTCGGCGCATCCCACAGGGCCTGGCTGTGAGCCCAGATCAGTTCGTTGCGCCACACGTCCAGGCGCGGCTGTGATTGATAAGCCATCAGGCGGTCATACAGCGCCTTGCGCCTGACCCGCGCCTCGGCCAGGGAGATTTCCAGGCGCTGGCGGCTGGCGAACAGGTCGCGGGCGTCGGGTTGGCGCCAGAGAAAGTCACCGATCGGACGACTCAGAGCGCTGTTCCAGTACTGGTCGAAACTGTGCCCGAGCTGCTCGGCCACAGGCCCGACACCCAGCAGGTCGATGTCGGTGAAGTTGAGGTTGGGCTCGGCGTCGAAATACTCGTCGCCCAGGTTGCGGCCACCAACGATCGCCATGCTGTTGTCCACCAGGAACAGCTTGTTGTGCATGCGCCGGTGCTGGCGCGACAGGTTGAACAGCCGCCCCGCGGCGCGACTCACGCCAGTGCTGCGCCCCAGGTGCAGCGGATTGAACACGCGGATATGGATGTTCGGGTGGGCGGCGAGGGTGCCCATCAGGCTGTCCAGGCCGTCGCTGGTGGTGTCGTCGAGCAGGATGCGCACGCGCACGCCGCGATCGGCGGCGCGCAGCAGTTCGTGGACCAGGGCACGGGTGCTGAGGCCGTCGTGGACGATGTAGTACTGCAGGTCGATGCTCGCCTGGGCGTTGCGGATCAGCTCGGCGCGGGCGCGGAACGCCTCGTTGCTGTTGGGCAGCAGGCGAAAGCCCGAGCGTCCCGCGTAGGGGGCGGCCTGGCGCTGCACCGAACGACCGAACGCCGAGTCGGCCGCCGGCAGGGCCTGGCTGACTTCACGCGGGGTGCCGATGCTGGCGCAGCCCGACAGGCCGAGCAGCAGCGCCAGCAGCAGGGGCAGGGCTCGCTGGAGTTTCAAGGAAGGATCGTCCTGTACAGCAAGGGCTCATGGGTTGGACCGCGGCGCAACGTTAACCGCCGATGTGCTCGGCCTCCAGTAGACGAAGGGCGGTTTCACCGACCTTGCGCACCGCGGCTTCGATCTGCGGCGTCGGGCGGGCGGCGAAGTTCATGCGCAGGCAGTTCCGGTACTTGCCCGAAGCCGAGAAGATGCTGCCCACGGCGATCTGCACGCCTTGCTCCATCAACGCGCGGTTCAGGCGCAGCGTATCGAAACTCTCCGGCAATTCAACCCAGAGCATGAAGCCGCCCTGAGGCCGGCTGGCGCGTGTGCCGGACGGGAAGTAGCGGGTGATCCAATCGCACATCTGGTCGCGACCACGTTGGTACTGGTTACGCATGCGGCGCAGGTGGGGCTGGTAGTGGCCTTCGGCGATGAAATCGGCGATCGCCAGCTGTGGCTGGCAGGCGGTGCTGCCCGTGCTGATGTACTTCATGTGCAGCACCCGCTCCAGGTAGCGTCCCGGCGCCACCCAGCCGACCCGCAGTCCCGGCGCCAGGGTCTTGGAGAACGAGCTGCAGAGCAGCACGCGGCCGTCGTCGTCGAACGACTTGATGGTGCGCGGGCGAGGGTAGGTGTAGGCCAGGTCGCCGTAGACATCGTCTTCGAGGATCGCCACGTCGTAGCGCTGGGCGAGGGTCAGCAGGGCCTTCTTGCGCGACTCGGGCATGATGTAGCCCATCGGATTGTTGCAGCTGGGGGTGATCTGGATGAGCTTGATCGGCCACTGTTCCAGGGCCAGTTCCAGGGCTTCCAGGCTGATGCCGGTGATGGGGTCGGTGGGGATCTCCAGGGCTTTCATACCCAGGCCCTTCAGCGTCTGCATGGCGCCATGGAAGCTGGGCGAGTCGACCGCGACGATGTCGCCGGGCGCGCACACCGCGCGAATGCTGCATGACAGCGCCTCATGGCAGCCGGTGGTCACCATCAGGTCGGTCGGGCCCAGGCGGCAGCCGGAGTCGAGCATCAGCCGAGCGATCTGTTCGCGCAACAGGGCATTGCCGTGGATGTTGTCGTAGTACAGGCCGGGCATGTCCATGCGCCGGCTGATCTGCGCCAGGCTGCGCAGCAGCGGCTTGAGCGTGGGGCTGTCGACGTCGGGCATGCCACGGCCGAGCTGGATCACGTCCGGGCGCGGGGTGGCCCGGACCAGTTCCAGTACCTGTTCCCATTGCGAGATATCCACAGGCCGCTGGGCCGGGCGGCTGATATCGGGCAGGGCGGGGAGCTGGCGATCCTCGGCGACGAAGTAGCCAGACTTGGGCCGTGGCGATACCAGGCCGTTGTCCTCCAGCAGGCGGTAGGCCTGCTGCACGGTGCTCAGGCTGACGCCGTGTTCCACGCTCAGGGCGCGTACCGAGGGCAGGCGCTGGCCGGGGCGGTAGAGGCCTTGCTCGATGCGCGAGCCGAGCAGTTCGGCCAGGTTGAGGTAGAGGGTCACGGCATACTCCTGGGCGTTGTGCGGGTCAATGACCAATACAGATTGTTGGAAAATACTTCATTCAGCCGACTTTCTGCCAATTCTGTATGGAAATAATAACTGCCTGTTGGATCTGTATTGTCGAGAGCAGGAACGCGCATGCTTTCTCCACGGTATCAACTGATGGGAGAACGCAGTGATGGGGGGCTTGAGCGATGTGCGCGTGCAACTGTTGGCCAAGGAACTGGAGGCCGGAGAGCGAGCCAAGGTCTACAGCGTGTCTATCGGCTTGAGCCGCTGGGGCCTGATGCTGCATCGCTGGCGTACCCGCAGGGCGTTGCTGCAACTGGATGATCGGCAGTTGCGCGATATCGGGCTGACCTGGGAACAGGCGTGGCGGGAAGGGCGTAAACCTTTCTGGAAAGACTGAGCCGATCTCCTG
>NZ_JAOCDM010000038.1 GCF_029840925.1 Pseudomonas sp. GD03858 | reverse complement strand
AGTGCACCACCCAACTCAACACCCACAACCCCAGCAACGCCCAGATGATCCCGAGGATGATCGACGCCCGCATGAACGCGCGCACCGCCGAGTACAGCAACATCAGGCCAACGATCAGCGCCAGGATGCTGACCAGCGAGGTATCCATGCCCAGCGTGCGCGCCAGGCCATCGATGAAATTGCCACCGGCGTTGGCCAGCAGGTTGAACAACCCGCCCAGGCCGTCGACGATGAAACGGATCACCGAACCCAGTACCTGGCCCAGCCACTCGAAAAAACCTTCTACATGCATAGTCGCTTCCTGATCAACGAATCGGCGATTCCCAGCCTTTGGCCATGCTCCGGCCCGGTCGGTTCCCGATGCCAAGCTTAGCGCGCCCGCGTCTGTTCAAGCTGCTGCGGCGTACCGCCATCACCATGACGGCGATCCTGGCCCTGCTGTGGCTGGCCGACCGGATCTGGCCATTGCCCATGCCGGGCGACGATCTGGCGCGGGTGGTGCTAGCCGAGGACGGCACGCCGCTGTGGCGCTTCGCCGACGCCGACGGCGTGTGGCGCTACCCGGTCAGTCCGGACGAGGTTTCGCCGCTCTACCTCGAAGCCTTGCTCGCCTACGAGGACCGCTGGTTCTATCAGCATCCGGGCGTGAACCCCATGGCCCTGGTCCGGGCAGCGTGGCTCAACCTGCGCGGGGGACGGGTGGTGTCTGGCGGCAGTACCCTGTCGATGCAGGTGGCGCGACTGCTCGACCCGCACGACCGTACCCTGGCCGGCAAGCTGCGCCAGCTGTGGCGTACGGCGCAGCTGGAGTGGCACCTGTCCAAGGCCGAGATCCTGCAGCTGTATCTCAACCGGGCGCCGTTCGGCGGCACCTTGCAGGGCGTGGCCGCGGCCAGTTGGGCCTACCTGGGCAAGTCGCCGAAGCACCTGACCCCCGCCGAGGCCGCGCTGCTCGCCGTGCTGCCCCAGGCGCCGAGCCGCCTGCGCCCGGACCGTCATCCCGAGCGTGCCCAGCGGGCTCGGGACAAGGTCCTGCAGCGCCTGGCCGAGTACCAGGTGTGGCCGGCCCAGCGCATTGACGAGGCCCGCGAAGAGCCGCTGCTGCTGGCGCCACGCCAGGAGCCGGCGCTGGCGCCCTTGCTGGCGCGGCGGCTGAACACGCCAGGCAGCCCACCGCTGATCCGCACCACCCTAGACGCCGCCCTGCAACGGCGCCTCGAAGACCTGCTGATGGGCTGGCGTGCCCGCCTGCCCGAACGCACCTCAGCGGCGCTGCTGGTGGTGGAGACCCAGAGCATGGCGGTGCGCGCCTATCTCGGCTCCATCGACCTGGGCGACGAGCGCCGCTTCGGCCACGTGGACATGATCCACGCCCTGCGCTCGCCCGGCTCTACCCTCAAGCCGTTCCTCTACGCCATGGCCATGGACGACGGCCTGATCCACTCCGAATCGCTGCTGCAGGATGTGCCCCGGCGCTATGGCGACTACCGCCCCGGCAACTTCTCCATGGGCTTCAGCGGCCCGGTGTCGGCCAGCTCGGCGCTGGCGCTGTCGCTCAACCTGCCGGCGGTGCAATTGCTCGAGGCCTATGGCCCGAAACGCTTCGCCGCGCAGATGCGCATGGGTGGCATGCCGCTGGTGCTGCCGCCGCTGGCCGAGCCGAACCTGTCGTTGATCCTCGGCGGCGCGGGCAGCCGGCTGGAGGACCTGGTCGGTGGTTATGCGGCGTTCGGTCGTGGCGGCAACAGCGCGAAGATTCGCCTGCAGCCCCAGGACCCGCTGGTGGAGCGCCGCCTGCTGTCGCCGGGCTCGGCGTGGATCACCCGGCGCATTCTCAGCGGCCTGGCCCGCCCGGACCGCGACCCCCACGCTGAACTGGTGCAGCGCCCGCAGCTGGCGTGGAAGACCGGTACCAGCTACGGCTTTCGCGATGCCTGGTCGGTGGGGGTTGGCCCGCGCTACCTGATCGGCGTGTGGATCGGCCGCCCCGATGGCACCCCGGTGCCGGGCCAGTTCGGCCTGGCCTCGGCGGCGCCGCTGATGCTGCAGGTGCACGACCTGTTGAGCAATCGCGACAGCCAGCGCGGCATCGAGGTGCCGGTCGAGCCGGTACCGGCGTCGGTGGGTGTGGCGGCGATCTGTTGGCCGTTGGGCCAGCCGATGAACCGCCAGGACGCCAACTGCCGCCGCCAGCGTTTCGCCTGGACCCTGGACGGCACCACCCCGCCGACCTTGCTGGCGGCCGACCAGCCTCTAGGGCTGGGTTTGCGCGAGACGGCGTGGCTCAACGACCAGGGGCTGCGTGTCGATGCCGGGTGCCCCGGGGCCAAGGCCCACGATGTCGCCTTGTGGCCGGCCCCGCTGGAACCCTGGCTGCCACGGGCCGAGCGCCGTGCTGCGCGGCTGCCCGCGGTGGATCCGGCCTGCCCGCCACAGCTGGTGGCCAGCGCGCCGCCGCTGTCGATCGTCGGCGTGCGCGCCGGCGACAACCTGCGCCGCCCGGCCACCAGCCACGAGCCTTTGCAGCTGCGGGTGTCGGCCCTGGGCGGCGCGGGGCGACGCTGGTGGTTCCTCAATGGCCAGCCGCTGGGCGAAACCCAGGGCCAGGACAGTCTGCCGGTACGTTTCGAACAGGCCGGCAGCATCGAGTTGAGCGCGCTGGATGAAAGCGGCGAGACAGCACGGGTGGCGTTTCAGGTCAGCGAGTGAGTCGAGCTCGCACGCTCTCGAACGCCGAGGCGCCTGCTTCGCGGGTAAACCCGCTCCCACAGGTTCACCTATGCCTCGAGGCCTGCGCCATACCTGTGGGAGCGGGTTTACCCGCGAAAGGGCCCGAGCTGGCATCTGCGAGGGAGTGAGGGTTGTGGGGTGGATCGGGGATAATCTTCAGCATGATGAATCCTCAATTTGAGATGGAACCATCACCGTTCGCTGTCAAACAAAGGGTGGCAGCTGTACGTGGGTTGACAGACCGGTCAAAAAGAGGAAACCCGGCGCACCCGAAGATGCCCCACGCACAGCCGCCATTGCGGAATAGCCATGCGTGCGTATTTGAGTCGGCCTGTCAAAGCCGGTCGCTGATTGCAGCGACTGCCCGAGACTAGAGGCCAACCCAGAGCACCGCAATGGCTTGAAAGGGCTTGGGAGTATGTTTGGGAGATGGACTACATGGAATGGGAAAAGTCATATAAATCGGCGATCTGTTCGAGGTTGCTGGGGCTGCTTTGCAGCCCTTTCGCGACACAAGGCCGCTCCTACAGACGATCGCGTTCCCCTGTAGGAGCGGCCTTGTGTCGCGAAAGGGGCGCGCAGCGGCCCCAGCATTCTGTCAGCCACCCGTACTAATAATTTATGAATATTCCTTTCGGAACTTCACGTTATCGATTAAGCAAAATCATCATAAACTCATGGACTTATCATCGGTCACAGCCCTCTCCCACAGGTACTAACACCAAGTTGTAATCTACCCGTCTCGCCCCCCTCGGCTTTCACTTCTGGTTGCAAGCACAATAACCAGCAGCGGGAGTCTTTCCATGAACACTCAAGCGTGGGTCAAGACAGCAACGGCGCTGACGATGATCATGTCCCTGGGCCTTGCCGGTTGCAGCAGCGGCGGTGGCGGACATCACAGCGAGGTCGACGGCTCCTCGGCCGGTGGTAGTGCCGGCGCGGGTGCCGGAGGCTCGGACGGAACCGGAGGCACAGGTGGCACTGGCGGTACGGGCGGTGGCTCCACGCCGGGCGATGGCAGTGCGGGTACCGGTGGCGGCACTGGCGGTGGAGGTACAGGCGGCGGCACCACGCCCGGTGGCGGCGATGGCGGCACGGGTGGCGGCACGACGCCCAGCACCCTGGTCACTGGCCAAGTGGTCGATCAGTTGGGTAACACGGTATCCGGCGTCGGTGGCGGGGTGAGCAATCTCGGCCAGGCGATCGGCTCGCTGCCCATCGCCGGCGATACATCGCTCACCGGCGGCGTGGGCGCGCTGGTGTCCTCCACCGGTGACGCGGTGAACACTGTCGGCAGCGGCCTGAGCGATGGGCTGGGGCAGCTTGGCACCGGCAACAATGCGCTGGGCACCACCGTCGGCGTGGTCGGCGCGGCCACCGCCGACCTGGGCACCGGTGTCTCCGGCCTGGGCCAGGGCGTGACCGGGCTGGCCAGCAATGGCCCGGTCGAACAGGTGCCGGTGGTCAACCAGCTGGTCGCCGGGGCCGGGCAGGGCGTCGATCGGGTCGGCCAGGCCGTGACCATGCTCGGCAACACGCTCTCGCCGATCGGCACCAGCGGCCCGCTGGCCGGGGCGACCCAAGGCGCGAGCGATGCCTTGGTGCCGGTGGTCTCGCTGGTGGAAAACACCACGGCCAACGTCTCTCGGCAGACCGGGCTCGCCAGCCCGCTCAACCAGACGCTGAACCAGACCGGCAGTGCCTTGAACCAGGCCGGTCAGCAACTGGCCGGCACGGGCAATCCATTGGGGTCCACGCTCGGGCAGACGGTCGCCAATGCCGGCTCCGCCGTGAGCACCGCCAGCGGGCTGGCGCCTGTCACCGGTGGGCCACGCAGCGGCTTGCTGGAAACCGCGGGCGGCGTGGTCGCCGGTGTCGGCGGCGGCCTGGCCTCGAGCAGCGGCAGCCCGACCGTGAGTGGTATCGGCGCCAGCGCGGTGCAGGCGGGCAACACTGTTGCCAGCCTGGGTCCGGTGCTTGGCGGCAACGGGGTGACCAACACGGCGGCAGGCACGCCTGTCGCGGCGCTGACCCAGCAGGTGGGCAGCGGGCTCAACCCGGTGGTCGCCGGTGTGTCCAGCGTGACCCAGCAGGTCGGCGCCAGCACGGGCGCGGGGGCGCCGGTGGCCGGGTTGTTGAACCAGGTCGGTGGCGCGGTGGCCACGGCCGGCGCGCAACTGGGCGGCGCCACGGCCAACCCGGTGGTCAGCCAGCTTGGCGCCACGGTCAACGCGGTCGGCGGGACGGTCAGCCAGGCCGGCTCCCTGGTCAATGCCAGTGGCGCGCAGGGCGCCGGCCTCGGCGGCGCGCTGAGTGGCGTGACGGGTGCCCTGGCAGGCGGGCAGCGCTGAGGCGACGGGCTACGCTCAAGGTGAGCGAGACCGACTGGCGCGCCGTGCGCCGGTCGGTCACCCAGCCACCCGTGGATCATGGAGTGTCCAAATGCGCCGATTGCTGGTGACGCTGCTGGCGCTGTCCGGCGCCTGCCTGGTTCGGGCCGAGCCCCTGCCGAGTTTCCTCAACAGCAACGAGACCGAGCGCCGTCTGCCCACGCCGAACCTGCCAGTGGACGCCTATCGCCCAGGTCCGCCGGGCCTGCGGGTGCCCACCGTGGACGCCACGCGCCAACCACCGTTGCTGATGAGCACCCGGGTGGCGGTGCGCAAGGTGCGCTTCGAGGGCGGCACCGTCTACCCCCTGGCTGACTTGCGCGAGCACTTCCAGCCGGTGATCGGGCGCGAGGTGACGCTGGCCGAGCTGATCGAGGTCACCCGCCGCCTCACCCAGCGCTACCAGCAAGACGGCTACCTGCTCTCGTACGCCTACCTGCCGCCTCAGGACTTCGCCGATGGCCGGGTGCGGGTGGTGCTGGTGGAGGGCTATATCCACGACTACCGGATCGAGGGCGATATCGGTTCGGCGCGGGCCTACCTGGAGCGCCTGATGGACCGGCTCAAGGCCGAGCGCCCGCTGACCCGCGAGCGCTTCGAGCGCTACACCAGCCTGGCCGGGCGCATCCCCGGGGTGACCTTCCAGGCCCAGGTGCCGCCGCCGGGCACCACCGACGGCGCGACGCGGCTGATTGCCCAAGTCTCGCGCAAGCCCTTCACCACGACCCTGAGCCTGAACGATGGCAGCCGCGATGATCTGCAGGCATTGCTGGGCGCCAGCAGCAATGCCCAGACCCGTTTCGCCGAGCAACTGAGCGCCAGCGTGCTGGTGCCGCCCGGCGAGGACGAGGAGCACTACTACCGCCTCGACTACAGCCAGTTCCTCGACGCCGAGGGCTCGCAGTTGCTGTTGTCAGCCTCGCGCTACCGCAGCGACCCCAAGGCGCGCATCCGCCTGGACAACGGTATCGACCTGACCCAGCACCGTGAGAACGAACGCTACTCGGTGGGCATCAGCCAGTCGCTGATCGCCTCGCCCAGCGAATGGCTGGAGGTGGTCGGGCGTTTCTACGTGGTCAACGATCGCATCGACTACCAGGTGGTCGGCTATCCACTGCGACTGGACAGCCGTACCGACATTCGCGCGCTGTCCTTCGAGGGGGACTGGCGCAAGGCCGAGGCGCGGCGCCTGCGCATCCTCAGCGCGGGTGTCTACCAGGGCCTCGACCGCCTGGGGGCGAACACCAATGCCGACTACGACCTGGACTTTCTGCGCCTGCGGGTTTCGGGCGTGCAGAGCGACAACTTCACCGACAACTGGCAGGGCGTGGCCTCGGCGGCGGCCTACTGGAGTAACGACAGCCTGCCCGACAGCGAGCGTGCGGTGTTCGGCGGGCAGAATTTCGGGCGCGGCTATCCCAGCGACCAGGGTTCGGGGGACAAGGGCTGGGGGCTGGCGTACGAGCTCAACTACAGCTTCCGGCGCGACGACGGCTGGCTCAAGGTTGTGCAGCCTTATGTGGCGCTCGACACGGCGCGGGCGTGGTTCAACGAGCTGGACGTGAGGGACAGCAAGATGTCATCGGCGGCGCTGGGGCTGCGGTTTGGCGATATGCGCTACTACAACATCGCGGTCGATGTCGCCAAGCCGATGTCGGACATCGCCCTGGACAGCTTCAACCGCAGGCCGCGGCTGAACCTGAGTTTCAGTTATCAGTTGTAGGGAGACGCACCTCGTTGTAGGAGCGGCCTTGCCGAGGCGTCGGACCGGTCGGAAAGGGCTGCGCAGCAGCCCCAGCTATTGTCGCGGCGCTGCTGAAATCGAGGGGCCGCTTTGCGGCCCTTTCCGACCGGTCCGACGCCTCGGCAAGGTCGCTCCTACAGGGGGGGCGCAAGGCTTGAGGTTATTGCGTCGCTATTTCACTGCCTGCATCAACGGCTTGGGAAACAGGTTCTCCAGCGTCTCGAGCAGGCGGGCGTGGTAGATCGGCTTGCGGAACAGATCGAGCACCTGCAAGCGCAGCAGGTCGCTGACATCGTCCATGTCGGCGTGCCCGGACATGACGATCACCGGCAGGTGCTGGCGCGCGGTGTGCTCGCGCAGGCGCCGGACCAGACCCAGCCCGCTCTCCTCGGGCATGCGCAGGTCGGTGATCACCAGGGCGACGTCGGGGTAGCGGGTCAACAACTGCAGGGCCGCCCGCACCGAAGTGGCGGTGTGGCAACAGAACCCTTCGTTCTCCAGCAACTCCGCCAGTTCCAGCAGGGCCTCTTCCTCGTCGTCCACCAGCAGAATCTGTTGACGCAAGGAAGAGGTCGGCATGGTCGGCTCCTGGTTGTGGGACTACACGTCATGCAGGCATGGAGGGATCACTGGGTAATCGCGGTCTTGATCTTGTTCATGATGTCGGTCACCTCAGTCGAGATCGGCGTGACGAAGCCGGCCAGCACCACCGCCACCATGGCCGCGATCACCGCGTACTCGATGCCGGAGGCGCCATCCTTGCGCAGGAAGAAGGTTTTCACGTGGAAAATGATCTGTTGCAGCGACATGGCACTTCTCCTTGCGCTCGTAGGGCGCCGGTAGACGGGGCTTGATAAGTGATACCCCTTTGCCATCAGAGCATCGTCAAGCCATGGCGGCCTGCAAATGTAAGAAGGTATTAATCCTAAAGTGTTGATTTTGATTAGCACTTGTAAGCTTTTGTTTTAACGAAGCGTCAATTTCATGGCTCAAAAAAAACAGCGCAGTTAATGGCGAAAGAACCCGTCTCAACTACCGTCCAATAGCGAAATAGTTACTTTTTGCCATCATCGGTCCAAGGCACGGGGAGGGCGCAAATGAGCAGTCGCTTGACCATGATCCTTGCCGCTCTGTTTCTGCTGGCGGCGTTGTTGGCCGGTTACTGGGGCCTGCGCCTGAGCCGCCCGGCGGAGTTGCCAGCGCCGCCTCCAACTGCCCCCGCCGAGGCCGTGGTGCCCACCGCGCCCGTGCCGGTGGCGCCCCCGGAACCCGCGCGTTTCCCCATCGTGGTGCTGCGCCGGGCGGTACCTGCCAATACCCCGTTGAGTGAAGACGATGTGCTCGTGGAGCGCCTGCAGGTCGTGCCTGCCGGGGCGTTCCAGCAGCTCGACCAGGTGCTTGGGCGCAGCAGTGCGCGGCCCCTGGCGGCGGGAAGCTGGCTGGACGAGTCGAGCTTCCAGGCCGGTGGCCCGCTGGCTCGCATGATCCGCCGCCACGAGCGGGCCGTGGCGGTGGCGGTCGACGATGTGATCGGCGCGGGCGGGCAACTGCGGCCAGGTGACTACGTCGATGTGCTGCTGTTCCTGCGTGAGGAGAACAACAATCCGCAGTCTTCGGCCCAGGTGGTGCTGCCGGCGTTGCGCGTGCTCAGCGTCGACCAGCAGACCGGCCTTGGCAACGATGGTCGTCCGGCGCAGACCGCCGAGGAGCAGAAGGCACGCCGCGATCAGCAGGCCCTCAACAGCAATGTCACCCGTACCGTCGGCCTGGCCGTGCCCGAGACCCTGGCCAGCCGGTTGATGCTGGCGGCCCAGGCCGGGACCTTGCGCCTGGCGGTGCGCAGTGCCGACGAGCAATTGCTGGCGGCCTACTGGTCCGGCAAGGACGCCAGTGCGCAGCTGGACTCGGCCAACCGCAGCCTCTATCGCTTCAGCCAGCTGTCGCAGGTGCCGCTGGCCAGCCAGACGGCGGCGGCCGCCGCAGGCGCGCCAGCCATGCAGATCATTCGTGGCGCCCAGAACAGCGACACCAACAAGACCCCCTGACCCGGCAAGGATGCAATCCATGCGTCGTTCTTTGCATGCTTCTCTACGTGGTGCGCTGCTGGCCTCGTGTCTGCTGGGGCTGGTCGTGCCTTGGCCGTCACAGGCCGCGGCCAAGGGCTGCGCGGCGTTCGCCCAGCTGCCGTCGGTGATCGAGATGGACCAGGGCCTGCAGCAGGAACTGCGCCTGCCGGTGACCATCACCCGGGCGGCGGTAGGCGAACCCAAGGTGGCCGATGTGCAGCCCAGTGGCGAGCGCGCGGTGCTGCTGACGGCGGTGGCGCAGGGCAACACCAGCCTGATGCTGTGGACCGACTGCGCCGCGCAGCCGCACCGGGCCATGCTCTTCGTCAAGGGCCGCGCCAGCGCCGACATGGCCGAGACGGCGCAGCTGCCGTCGGCGCAGGAAGACCTGCCGGTGCAGGTGCAGGCCGACATTCGCTTCGTCGAGGTGCGCCGCCTCAAGTACAAGGAGGCCGGGGCGCGCCTGTTCTTCAAGGGCTCGAACAACACCCTGATCGGCTCGCCCAACACCGTGCCCAACACGGTGGTGCGCCCAGGCCATGTGCCCAGCGTGGCCGACAGCGCGAACCCAGGCAACTACATCAATGTGAAGCCTGGCATCCCGCTCGACAACGATGTCTTCAACATCGTCTGGGGTGGTGGCAGCAGCCGTTTCCTGGCGATGATCAATGCCCTGGAGAACAGCGGTTTCGCCTACACCCTGGCGCGTCCCAGCCTCACGGTGCTGAGCGGCCTGACCGCGAGCTTCCTGGCCGGCGGCGAGATTCCCATCCCGGTACCCAGCAGCGGCAGCGACAACGTGTCGATCGAGTACAAGGAGTTCGGTGTGCGCCTGGCCCTGACCCCCACCGTGGTCAGCCGCAACCGCATCACGTTGAAGGTGGCCCCGGAAGTCAGCGAGCTCGACTACAACAACGCGGTGACCATCGCCGGTACCCAGGTGCCCGGCCTGAGCGTGAGGCGCACCGACACCAGTATTTCCCTGGCCGACGGCGAAAGCTTCATCATCAGCGGCCTGATCAGCAGCAATGTGCGCTCGAGCGTGGACAAGATGCCGGGCCTGGGCAACCTGCCGATCATCGGCGCGTTCTTCCGTCAGTCGGCGCTCAATCGCGAGGAGACCGAACTGCTGATGATCGTCACTCCGCACCTGGTCCAGCCGCTGGCCGCCAACGCGCGCCTGCCGGAGCTGCCGGGCGAGGGGCTGCGTACCTACGACCCTAGCTGGGGCCGCCTGTTCTTCATGGAAAACGGCAACTTCGATGGCCGTGGCGGGTTATCCCAATGAGTGAAAGCCTGAACCAGACCTACCTGGCCCTGACCCGCAACGAAGAGGACCTGCACTGGCTGCAAGGCGCCCTGGCACCGCTGGGACAGGTGATCGGCGCCGGCAGCGCGGGCCTCGACGAGTTGCTGGCGCTGGTCGACATGACTTTCAGCAACCTGGTGTTCATCGGCCTGGACCGTGAGCAGCTGATCAGCCAGTGCGCGCTGATCGAGGGCTTGCTGGAGGCCAAGCCGATGCTGGCCATCGTCGCCCTGGGCGATGGCATGGACAACCAGCTGGTGCTGCACGCCATGCGCGCCGGCGCCCGCGACTTCGTCGCCTATGGCTCGCGGGCCAGCGAGGTGGCCGGCCTGGTGCGGCGCCTGGGCAAGCGCTTGCCGACGGTCGCCGGCAGCCCCAGCCTGGGAGGCCTCACCGTGCTCTTCGGGGTCCAGCGCGGCGCCGATGGCGCGTTGCTCACCACCCACCTGGCGCGGGTGGTGCAGGACAGCGGCCAGCAGACGCTGTTGCTCGATCTCGGCCTGCCGCGTGGCGACAGCCTGACCTTGCTGGGGCTGGAGGCCTCGTTCCATTTCGGCGATGCCCTGCGCCACCTGCGCCGCCTCGACGCGACCCTGATCGACAGCGCCTTCACCCGTGACAAGGGTGGCTTGCGCATTCTCGCCTACGCCGACAACGATGAGGCCCTTGAGCAGACCAGCGCCGCCGAGCTGTACATGCTGCTCGGCGCCTTGCGCCAGCACTTCCAGCACATCGTCGTGAACCTCACCGGGCAGGCCGACAGCGAGGCGTTGCGCACCATCGTCAGCCACTGCGACAAGCTGATCGTCTACACCGACCAGAACATCCTCGACTGCCGCCGCAACCTGGACGTGCTCGAGCAATGGCGCGACCGCGGCATCAAGCTCGAACACGCCAGCCTTTTGGTGGACCGCTACCTGCGTCATGTGGCGCCGGATGCCGATGCCCTGGCCAAGCGCTATGGGCTGGCGCTGCTCAACGTCATGCCGTACAGCCCGGAGTTGCGCCTGAACGCCAAGAACCAGGGCCTGAGCCTGTTCGAGCTGGCCCCGCGCGAGAGCCTGACCCAGGCCCTGCGCGGCCTCGGCGAGCGCCTGGCGCGTCGCTCGGAAAACCTCGCGCCGCCGGCCCATGCCTGGCTGCGCCGGCTGTGGGGCAATCGATGAGCAACGAAGAACCCTTTGGCGGGCCGCGCCATGCGGCGAACGATCCGCAGGTGCTCAAGCGCGCCTTGCACCGGCATGTCATCGACGCCATCGAGGACAGTGGTCGCAACCTGCTCGAAGGCGCGCGCCCGGCGCTGGCGCAGTTCGTCCTGGAGCAGGTCGGCGACTATGTCGCGCGCCTGCGCCTGGCGCTGTCGCGCTACGAGATGGAGCGCCTGGGCGAGGAGATCGTCGACGAACTGACCGGCTATGGGCCGCTGGAGGTGCTGCTGCGCGACCCCAGCGTCACCGAGATCCTGGTCAATGGTCCGTACCGGGTGTTCGTCGAGCGTGGCGGCTTGCTGCAACAGACCGACCTGCGTTTCATCGATGCCCACCACGTCGAGCGGGTGATGCAGCGCATCCTCGCGCCCCTGGGGCGGCGCCTGGACGAGTCGTCGCCGATGGTCGATGCGCGCATGCCCGACGGCAGCCGGGTCAATGCGATCATCCCGCCCGTGGCCCTGGACGGGCCGTGCCTGTCGATTCGCAAGTTCCGCCAGGACATGCTCAAGAGCGCCGACCTGCTGGCCACCCGCGCCATCGACCAGGCCATCTACGACTTTCTCGAACGGGCCGTGGGCCGGCGCTGCAATATCCTCGTCAGCGGCGGCACCGGTACCGGCAAGACCACGCTGCTGAACATCCTCAGCCAGATGATCGCCCCCCAGGAGCGCCTGGTGACCATCGAGGATGTCGCCGAGCTGCAACTGCACCACCCGCATGTGGTGCGCCTGGAGACCCGTCCGCCGAACGCCGAGGGCCATGGCGAGATCAAGGCCAGCGAGCTGATCCGCAATGCCCTGCGCATGCGCCCGGATCGCATCATCCTCGGCGAGATCCGCGGCGCCGAGGTGCTCGACGTGATGACCGCGATGAACACCGGCCACGACGGTTCGATGAGCACGGTGCACGCCAACACCGCCCAGGACGCCCTACTGCGCCTGGAGACCCTGGTCGGCCTGACCGGGCGCCAGGTCGCCGAGAAGACCCTGCGGCAGATGATCTGCGCGGCGCTGGACGTGGTGATCCAACTGACTCGCCTGGCCGATGGCCGGCGTTGCGTCAGCGAAGTGCTGGAGGTGGTCGGGGTACGCGACGACGTGTATGTCACCAACACCTTGTTCCGCCTCGATCGACGCAATGGCGATGCCTTCCTGCGCGAGGCGCCGAACCCTGCGGGCAGCAAGCTGCGTCACGAGGGGGTGCTGTGATGGGACCGCTGCTGCTGGCGCTGTCGCCGTTGTGCCTGGGCATGGCGCTGTTGCTGTGGCGCCTGGGCCTGTACAAGCGTGGCGAGGAGCGCGTCTTGCAGCGTCTGGGGCGTGCCTTTCATATGTTGCGTATGGGCAGTGCCCGGCGCGATTGGCTTGACCCGCTGTTGCAGCGCGCGGGCCTGGCCCATGCCGAGTTTGCCCCCAGGCCCTGGCTCGCGGCCTGGCTGGCACTGACGCTGGCGGCCGGGCTGCTGGGGGGCTGGGTGGCGGCGCTGATGGCGTGTCTGGGGTTGCCCCTGCTCGGGCACTTCTACCTGAGCTGGCGCAGCCGGCGCCGGCTGCGCCAGATCATCCAGCAATTGCCTGGCCTGCTCGACTACGGCGTGCGCAGCCTCAAGGCCGGGCGCACGCTCAACGAGGCGGTGCTCGGTGGTATCGACAGCACCCGTGAACCGCTGCGTTCGGCCATGCTGCGGGTGCGTCGCAACGTGCAGTTGGGCGTGCCGCTGGAGGACGCGGTCAGCGAGTTCGCCGAGCTGTATCGCCAGGACGAGCTGCGCATGTTCGCCCTGGGCCTGCGCATCAACCAGCGTCATGGTGGCAACGCCAGCGAGTTGCTGGAGAACCTGATCAAGCTGATTCGCGAGCACGAGCAGGGCGACCGCCAGTTGCGCGCCATGACGGGCGAAACGCGCATCACGGCGCTGATCCTCGGCGCGCTGCCGTTGGCCATGGTCGGTTACTTCCTGCTCGCCAACCCGGGTTACCTGCTGGCCATGTGGCGCGACAGCCATGGGCAGATGCTGCTGTTGTTCGCCTTCGCCCTGCAGGTCGTCGGGTGCCTGGTGCTGTGGCGCATGATGAGGAGTTTGTGAGCATGGCCCTGTTGCTCAGTGCTTTTTGCCTGTTCGCCGCCTTTGCCTTGCTGGCCCTGCAGGCCGCGCGCCAGTTGCGTGCTCGGCAGCGGGTGGCGCGGCGCCTGCAGGGGCGTCTGGCCCGGGACGAGCGGCTGGGCGATTGGCTGCAATGGTTGGGCAGCAGTGCCCTGGGCCGGCGCCTGCAACGCCTGGACGGTGAAACACAGGCGCTGCTCGACAGACTGGGCTGGCGACGCAGCCGGCAACGGGCGCTGTTCGCCGCGATGCAGCTGGGCTTGCCGGTATTGGCGGTGCTGGCGGCGTTGCTGCTGACCCATGGCCTGCCGGCCGAAAACCGTGGGCACTGGAGCGTGCTGGTGCTGTGCGCGCTGGGCGCGGGCTATCTGCTGCCCAAGCGTCTGCTGGCGGCGGCGGCGGCACGGCGCCAGCGCAAGATCGCCCAGGAAGTGAGCCTGCTGATTCCGTTGCTGCGCATCCTCTTCGAAACCGGGCTGGCGGTGGAGCAGGCCTTGCGCGTGCTGGCCCATGAGGGCCGCAGCCTGGTGCCGAACATCAGTGACGAACTGCGCCTGGTGCTGCAGCGTGTCGATTCGGGCCTTGCCCTGGGGCCGGAGCTGGAGAAAACCGCGCGGCTGCTGGCGGTGGACGAGTTCATCGACACCTGCGTGATCCTTCAGCAGCTGCTGGCGCAGGGCAGTGGTTCGATGAAGTCGCTGCTGGCGCTCAAGGAACTGCTCGATGACCGACGTCTGACCGGCCTGCAGGAGCGGGTGTCGAAGATGTCGGCGAAGATGTCGGCGGTGATGATGGTGTTCCTGTTCCCGGCCTTGCTCATCGTGCTGGCCGGGCCTGGCTTTTCCGCGTTGGCGCGGGCCCTGGGGTCATGAACATGGAGCGCAGGTACTGCAGGAGCGGCACGAGGGTGCATTGGAGGGGGAGAAATACAATGAAAACGATCTTGCTGCTTAGCGGTCTGTTGCTGCTCACCGGCTGTGCCGGCCAGCCTCCTGAGGGCCTGGCCCGCCTGCTCGGCGGCAGCAGCTGCGGCAAGCCCGATGCCGACCAGCAACTGAGCCTGGACATGGCCGACCAGATGATCAGCGAAGGCCGTCCGCATGCCGGGCTGGCGCACCTGGAGCAGTTACCCGAGACCCTCGACCAGGTACGCCTGCGCAAGGCCAAGGTGTTGCGCCAGCTCGGGCGTGGCGAGGCCGAGCCGCTCTATCGCAGCCTGCTCGGCGGCTGCCTGGCCGCCGAGGGTGAGCACGGCCTGGGGCAACTGGCCTCGGCCCGTGGCGACGACGCGCAGGCGCTGCGCAACTTGCAACGGGCGGTGCGCCTGGCGCCCACCGACGAAAAGGTGCGCAACGACCTGGGGGTGGTGCAGATGAACCTGGGACATTTCGAGCAGGCGCGCTTCGAGTTCCTGACCGCCATCGAGCTCAAGGACGACAACCCCTTGCCGGCGGTCAACCTGGTGACCTTGTCGCTGGTGCAGGACAACTGGACCCAGGCCGAGGATCTGCTGAATCGCCTGCGTCTGAAGCCGGAGCAGTTCGCCGAGGCCCAGGCCCGGGCACAGCGCATCAGGGCCAGTGGACGGGGGCCGCTGGCGGCGACCGAAAGCTCGGCCGCGGCCATCAACTGATCGGAGGTGATCATGTTCAAGCACTGGATGGTCCTGGCCTGCGTGATTGCACCGTTGCTGGCCCAGGCCGAGGAACCGCCACGCAAGCCGCGTCCGGAGACGGCCACCGAAGCCCTGCTGCAGGTGCAGGCAAGCAATCGCGAGGCCTCCCGCGTGCGTCAGGTGCAGACCGACAAGGAGCGTGACCAGGCCATGCAGCGCTGGCTGGACAGCTACAAGTACGCGATTCCGGATTTCTATCGCTGGACGAAGGTCAACTCATCGAACAACTGAGACGCCAGCGCGGTGTTCGCGCGTGGCTAAAACCGCCCACAACGACCGAGCTTGTCGCAAACCATGCACGATCCTGTGGGAGCGGGTTCACCCGCGAAGCAGGCCGCACGGTGCGTGGCACCGACTACGCCGGTATTCGCGGCTGAAGTTGCTCCCACGGCGATCGGGCATTTCAATGGGTGGTGAAGCGCTGATGCACCGGCGAAGAGCGTGGGGTCAATGCCAGCGCCAGTTGCGTGCGGTTGTGCATGTGGGTCAGGCGTAGCACCTGGGACACATACAGCTTCACGGTGTTCTCGGTGATGCCCAGTTCGCAGGCGATCTGGTAGTTGGTCTTGCCCTTGCTCACCAGCTTGGCGACCTCCAACTGCCGAGGTGACAGCTTTTCGAACGCGGCTGGCAGCTCCGGCTCGCCTTCCTCGGTATCGGTGGCGCGGCGATGGGTCCCCTGGCCACGGGCCTTTTCCAGGTCCTGGTACAGGTCGTCTATGGACTCGGCCAGTTCCTGCAGGCGCTGGTTGAGGCTGCCCAGCTCGCGAAAGTTGCGGCGCCGTTCCTGCAGCGCCTGTTCCTGGCGACGCACGCCTTCGAGCAGCTCGCCCAGGTCCATGGGCTTCTGGTAGTAGTCGGCGAAGCCCTCGCGCAGGGCGCGGATCACGTCTTGTTTGTCGGCGCGACCGGTCAGCATGATCGCCTCGAACATGCGCTGCGGTCCGGCCATCTGCTTGAGCGTGCGCACCAGTTCGATGCCATCGCGCTCGGGCATGTGCAGGTCGCACAGCACCAGGCCGATTGCTTCGTCGGCCTTGTAGCAGTCGATGGCCTGCCCGGTGGAGTGGGCGGGCACGCAACGGTAGCCCTCGCTTTCGAGGAATTCGCACAGCTCTTCGACGATCACTGGCTGGTCGTCGACCACCAGCACTTTCACCTCACTGACAGACTTGTTCACGATCAACTCCCTGTTGTATCGGCTCTGCTCCCGGGCCAGACGCTCTGGCTGCTAGAAAAGTAGTCGCACTTTGCAATTATGTACATCGGTCCAGCTCCAGTATTCGACCATTCGGTCGGTTATTGGATCCATACGGCTGTCAGCAGGAAGCCGGCCAGCACGTAAGGGGCGAAGGGCTGCTTGTCGCCGACCTGTTCGGCCAGCGCTTGCAGGCGTTTCTTCACCTTGGGATTGAGCAGCGTCCACAACCGGCGGCGGCCGAGCAGCCAGGCGAGCACGGTGACCCCAGCGCCGATGAAGGTGCCCAGCACATACTGCGGGCTGGTGGCCAGGGCCAGGGCGCCCATCAGCTTGACGTCGCCGGCGCCGAAGCGACCGAGCATGTAGCCGGGCAGGGTGAGCAGCATGACGATGGCCAGCGCCCAGCCGGCGTCGCTGGCGTCGGCGCCGATCCAGCTGCGCCCGGTGGCGAACAGCCAGGCCAAGGCACAGGCGGCGGCACCCAGGGTGAGGGTGTTGGATATCTGCCGTTCACGGACATCTTGTTCGGTGCACAAGGCAAGCCACATCAGGAGAACAATGCTTTGCATTGGCAAATTGCCATCCCTATTCGTTGAACGGTTCTATGCTTTCAGACAGGTCTCACAGTCAGGGTAGACGCGATCATGAAAGCAGGCCCGGCGGGACAGCAAAAAGGCGCGGTGGCCATCGAGTTCGTCGTGGTGTTCATGGTGTTTTTCTCGGTGTTCTATGGGCTGGTCAGCTATGCCTTGCCCATGCTCATGCTGCAGTCGTTCAACCAGGCCAGCAGTGAAGCGGTGCGGCGCTGCGTGGCGGTTGACCCGGCCAGCAAGACCTACGAGCTGGACGTCCAGGGGCTGGCTCGGCAGGTGATCGGCCAGCAGCTGTCGTGGATGCCCGATGCGCTGGGCTTCAACGTGATCACCGACACCAAGGTCACTGTCGGCAGCGACAAAGTGCTGACGGTGCTCATCGACTACCCGCGCAGCCGACTGACGAGCGTGTTGCCAACCCTGGTGCTGCCGGTGATCGGTGATGTGCCGAAGCTGCCCGAGCGCCTGCAGGCGCAGGCGAGCCTGCAACTGTGACGGGCGGCCTGTTCGATCGCTGGCGTTCGGCGCCGGTTGCCGCGCCCGAGACACTGCCCGCCGTGGGGCTGCAACTGTGGCTCGATGACCAGGCCCGGGTGCTGCGTCTGGCCGGTCCGCTGCGCACCTTGCTGGCATTGCCCAGCCGCCCTGAGGCCCGCGTGCACGACTACGTGCAGCGGCATAGCTGGCTGGTGCTCGAAGGCGAGCCGGCCGACTGGCAGGGGCAGCCGCTGGACCTGGACTTCCACACGGTCATGGGCCATGCGCTGCATACCCGTGGCTGGCTGCAGCGCCAGGCGTCTGGCTGGATGCTGCAACTGTTCGATATCGGCGACCTGTTGCGCGAGCAACGCTGGGACCGCCAGCGGCCGTTGCTCGGGGAAATCGGTCACGCCTTGCGTGAATGCGGTAGCGAGCGTCTGGCACAGACCGCCGCTGAGCAGCTGCAAACCCTTGCCGAGCATTGGCAAGCCAGCTCGCTGCGCCTGATGCTGCGTGAGGCCGGCGGCTGGCGGCATTACGCATGCAGCGAGGAGGCATGGCCCTGGCCAGACGACCAGCGCCTGCAAGGCTGGCTGGACGCGCTGCCGGCCCACACGTTGATCGAGGTCCGCGACGACCCCGAGCTGCTGGTCTTGTGCGGCGGTGTGTCGTTGTTCCTCGTGCCTTACCGCCTGGGCCTGGATGCCGAGGCCTGGATACTGTGCGCCGGGGCGCGGCAGGCCCCGCCGGAGGACATCGCGATGGCGTTGGCGCGCACCTTGGCCGAACCCCTGTTGGTCCGTCATCGGCGCCAGCAGTTGCAGCGTCAGGCCCATCACCTTGATGACCTGCAGCGTCAGCTCGGCGCCGGCTGGTGGGAGTGGTCGGCGCATGGCGACCTGCACCTGGAGCCGGCCTTGGCCCGCGCACTTGGCCTGCCGTGCCAGGCAAGCCTGGGGCAATGGCTGGCACGCCTGCACCCGGCCGACCGCGAGGCGGCGCAACTGGCCTTGAGCCAGGCCCGCGAAGGGGATGCGTTAAGCCTGAGCATACGTTTGCCGGATGCTGACCCGCAGGGCGCCGTGCGCTGGTTCCACTGGGTCGGCCAGGGGCGGGCGGGCGTGCTGCGTGGCTTCCTGCTGGACATCAGTGCGCTCAAGGCACAGGAGCAGCAGGCCGGCGCCGCGCGGGCCCGCCTGGAGAACCTGATCGCCAGCTCGCCGGCGGTGATCTATGTGCAGCGCTATGTCGACGGGGCGCTGCACAGCGACTTCTTCAGCGCCAGCCTGGGGCCGTTGCTTGGCTGGGCCAGCGACGGCGAGCAGGCGCGCCAGCCGGGGCTGGCGGTGCACCCGGACGATCGCCCGTTGTGGCTGGAACGCACGCGCAACCTGCTGCGCGAGGGCCAGGTACGCTGTCGCTATCGCCTGCGCGATCACCTCGGCGGCTACCACTGGATGCACGATGAAGCGCGCCTGTTGCGTGACGACCTGGGGCAGCCGCTGGAGGTGGTCGGCCTGTGGCTGGATGTCAGCGAGGCGACCGAGGCGGCCGAGCGCATGCGCCAGAGCGAGGAGCGCTATCGCGTGCTGGTGGAGGACTCGCCGGCGATGATCTGTCGCTATCGCCCGGACTTGACGTTGCTCTTCGCCAACCGGCCACTGGCCGATTACCTGGGGCGCCCGCCCGAGCAGTTGCAGGGCGCCGACCTGGGCCAGTGGCTGTCGGACAGCCAGCGCGAGGCATTCGTCCAGCGCCTGCGGGCGCTGACTCCGGAGCGGCCGCTAGGCAGCGCGGAGATCTGCCTGCAACTGCCCGGTCGCGAGCATGCCTGGTGGGTGTGGGCCGATCGCGGACTGTTCGACGCCGACGGCCGGCTGCTGGAGGTCCAGGCGGTGGGGCGTGACAACACCGACCTGCGGCGCAGCCAGCAGCAATTGCTGCAGGGCGCCAAGATGGCCACCCTCGGCGAGCTGGCCACGGGGTTGGTGCATGAGATCAGCCAGCCGCTCAACGTCATGCAGATGGCGGTGGGCAACACCCTCAAGCGCCTGGAGAACGGCAGCGCCGATCCGGCCTATCTGCAGGAGAAGCTGCGCCGTATCGATGGCCAGATCGTCCGGGCGGCCCGACTGGTGGATCATATGCGCGCGTATGGCCGGCGCTCGCCGCTCGAGCGCGAGGGCTTCGCTGCCTGGGCCGCGGTGGAGGGCGCCCGGGCGCTGCTGGAGGAAGGCCTGCGCGGCAAGGGCGTCGAACTGTGTCTGGAGCGGCCCGAGGTGCAGCCACAGGTGCTGGGGCATCAGGATCAGGTGGAGCAGGTGTTGATCAACCTGATGGTCAACGCCCGCGACGCCTTGCTCGAGAAAGGATGCAAACAGCCTTGGATCAGGGTCCGCCAGCTGTTGCAGGAAGAGCGCCTGTGCCTGCTGGTGGAGGACAACGCTGGGGGGATCGACCCACTGTTGCACGAACGCATCTTCGAGCCGTTCTTCACCACCAAGCCAGCCGGTGTCGGCACCGGGCTGGGGCTGTCGGTCAGCCATGGCATCGTCAGCCGTATGGGCGGCAGGCTGAGCGTGGCCAACAGCGATGTGGGCGCCTGTTTCAGGATCGAGCTGCCGCTTTACAGCATCAGTTGAGCACTGCCGCTGGTGCAGCTCAGGTTGGCGCCGACTTCGGCACTCGCCAGGTCGATGCCCAGCACCTTGAGCAGGCCATTGACCAAGGGATCGACCAGGGGGCTCAGCAGGTTCTTGATCAGCGGCTCGAGAATATTCCTCACCCCGTCCAGCAACCCGGCGGTGAGCACCAGCACTTGACCGAGGCCACTGTTGCCGATCGGTTGGTAGGCCTCCAGGTGAATCCCGCCCAGCGTATCGGAGAGGCTGCCCACCACCTGCGCCTGGTCGCTGTCCATCGGCTTGAAGTACGGATCCTTCTTGATGTCCGGAAGCTCGTTCTCGCCGTTGAACAGCAGATTCTTTTCCAGCGGCCCGCTGCCCAGTATCCGCGTGTCGATCCGCAGGCCGATCCCGCCGCCGGCAAACGGCACGCGGGTTCCACAGGAGGGCGGCAGGATCAGCAGGCGGCTGCAGACATTGGTGCCTATGTCGATCAGCGGCAACGCCTTGACGTTAGTGGTGCCGTCCTTGAGAAATGCCTGTGGCGAGTCGAACATGCCGACCGCGATCTTGGCCGCCGAGCGCTGAGTGAGCGTGCTCAGGCCTTTGGGCGCGCAACTGTAGTTCTGCGCAGGAGGCGGTTGCAGACGGCTGGTGGCCTCGGCCACTTCCACGCCGATGTCGATATGCACCTTGCTGTCGAGCAGCTTGATGTCGCTGACCTTGCACGGAATGCCCAGTGCGCAGGTCAGCGATTGCACGGTGCCCAGCAGGTTCAGGCTGAGCAGGTTGTTGAGCACGTTGGTCAGCGGTGCCGCCAGGTCGAGCACGGCGTTGAGCAGCCCGGCGATGCCCGAGAGCAAGGGTAGGTCGAGCGACACCAGCACGCGCGTCTGGGCAGTGTGGATGCGCAGTTGGTCGGTGCGTGGATCGCCCACCGAGGAGAACTGCTGTGGCTCGACCACCCGCAGATACACCCGCCCGTTGACCAGGCCAAGCAGCGAGATCGGCAGTTCGGCATCCACCCCACGCTCGCCGGTGGCGACCTGGAGCATGGTCTGTATCAGCTGCAGGAGTTGAACGTTGGCGTCCAGTCCGGCCCGCGTGGTTCCGGTCTGGAGGTTGAGCAGCTCGCCCACGGTCATCTGGTCAGGCAGGTCGAGCGCGATATTGAGCAGGTTGCTGGTCACTTCGACGGCGGCGCCGCTTTGCTGCAATACCTTGGCCGCCACCTTCAGCAACTGGGTCGCCGAGGTGTTCAGGTTCAGCAGTTGCTGGAAGTCTCCCACATCCAGTTTCAGGTCGACGGCAAGCGCATCGAGGAAACTGAGCAGGTTGAGCTGGGTGTCGGCCAGACCTTGCCAGCCCAGGACGCTGAGCTGGGTACTGCCCCCCAGGGCCTTGAGCAGCGCGTTGAGGAGGTTGGCCTGCATCGAGGAAATCTTCAGCAGCGTGCTGCGAATGGCCAGCCTCGCCTGGGCCGGTCCGGGGCTCGCGGCCACCGCGCTGGCGCGCAAGGTGGTGGTGCGGGCGATCGCGCCGCCCTGGACCAAGGCGTATACCCCGCCGGCAACGCTGGTGGTCACCACATTGCTGACTTCGACCTTGATCGCCTCGCTGCGCGCGGTGTCGACGATGAAGGTGCGCAAGTTGTCGCTGCCGGTGCGCAGGTAGCCGCAGCTGGCGCTCAGGGGGTTGAGCGGGGCGTGGCCGTTACGGGTTGCGGCCGTGCGCGCCAGGCTGGCGGCCTGGGGACCGTTGCCGGTGCAGGAGCCGCCGTGTTGCGCGGCTTCCAGCGCCGCCATGTCGGCGATGCGCTGGAGCTTGCGTTGTTCGAGGTAGAGGCGACCGCTGTCGACCGCCAGGAGCATGAACACCAGGGCCAAGCCCATGGTCAGCGCGGCCATCAGGCCGATCGCGCCGCGTTGGCGCACAGCGGAACGGGAAACCACGGGCACTCCTTTGCCGGCCAGGGCCCGGCAGCGTGGCGGCGGTGCAAGGAGTGTAGTCAAGATGATGGCAAGTTGCCTTGTCTGCTTTTCCGCCCTTATGGAGCAAACCGTAATTCTTTGATTCGGCTGGAACAGCGTGGGAGCGGGCTTGCCCCGCGATCACCGGCAAAGCCGGTGCCATACATCTCATCGCGGGGCAAGCCCGCTCCCACGCTGTCCGAGTTAAAGCAAAGAATTACATGTTAATTCATGAGGGTGTTTCGCAGGCCTCAATGCGGCGGGTAGTTACCCAGCACCTGGGCCACGGTCTTCTGGATCGCTGCGTTGCGTTCCTGGGGGCTGGGTGGGTAGTTGTTCATGATCTGCTCGGCGCTACCGCGCCACACCAGCTTGCCGTCCCGCCCATCGAACAGGTCGATCTGGATGGTCGCCACCTTGTAGTCGACGCTGCGGGTCTCGTTGTACATCGGCCCGCCCCAGTAGCCTCCCCAATAGCCACCCCAGGCACCGCCGTAATTGGTGGTGATCTGTTGCTGGCGGTCCTCGACGATCAGGTAGGCGCGCACCTTCACATCGGGCCGGGCATTGCCCTGGGCCGGGCGCAGGCCGCGCTGGTCGAGCTGGCCGGCCACCGCCTGGCGGATGCGTTGCTCGGTCAGGTCGCTCTTGATCCGCGGATCGTCCGGACGATAGTGCAGCCCCGGTTCTTGCCAGGCCCAGCTGCGGTAGGCGGCGAAGTCGCGGCTGGCGTCGAAATCCTGCTGCACGTTGTTGCTCGAACAGGCAGTCAGCAGCAGGGCCAGGGACAGTAGAACGAGACGGCGCAACATGATGGTTCTCCGTTGAACGTTAGCTGGGAGGATAGCCGCTCATCGCCTTGCTCACCGATTCGCGCAGCGCGCTTTCGCGCTCGCGCGGCGAGTCCTTGTCGCTGCCGCTTTCGGCGCTGGCGCTCCATACCGGCTGGCCGTTGCGGGCATCGAACAGGTCGATGCGCACCACCATCACCTCGACTTCGTAGGTGCGCACGATCGGCACGCTGCCATAGGCGCCATAGCCATTGCGGTAGCCACCATAGCCGACGCCACCGTAAGGGTAGGGGCCGTAGTAGGGGTCATAGTCGTAATCGCGTACCTGGCGCAGGCGTCGCTCCAGGCGCACATCGGCACTGACCAGCAGGTCGGCCTGGGTATTGCGCGCCGGGCGCAGGCCGTGCTGGTCGAGGGCGCTGCTCACCGCGTCGGCCAACTGGCCCGGGGTCGCGCTGGCCGGGCCTGCGGGTGTCTGGCCATTGCGCCAGCTCCAGCTGCGATAGCGACCATAGTCACGCGTTGGCGCGGGGTAGGCACTGGCGTCGAAGGTGTTGGCGGCCTGGGGTGGGGCCGGCGGCAGTGGCTTGCCGCTGGCCACGTAGGGATTGGTCCCCTGGCAGCCGGCCAGAACCAGAGACGACAGGGCCAGACAGAGCAGACGATACGGCATGCATCCTCCCGGCAAGCGGGTCAGTGGGGGCGGCAGATCCAGTGCAGGTAGCGGCCCAGGCCGGCGAAGCTGGGGTGACGCCGGTAGGCCAGCTCCATTTCCAGCAGGTCCAGCAGCTCGGCCTTGGCCTGGAACTCCTTGGGCATGTAGTCGTGGAATACCCGTACACCGCTCTCGCTTTCGACCTGCCACAGGCCTTCAAGTTGCGCCTTGAGTTCACGTGGATCAAGTGGTTTTTGCGGGGTCAGGCTCTGCTTTTCGCCGGCCAGGCTGTTGCTGCGCATCTTGCGGAAATGGCCCTTGAGCAGGTTGCGGTAGAGCAGTGCGTCGCGGTTGTAGAAGGCCAGCGACAGCCAGCCACCCGGGGCCGTCAGCTGGTGCAGCACGGGCAGGATGCTTTCTGGCTCGGCCAGCCATTCCAGTACCGCGTGGCACAGCACCAGGTCGTAGGGTTCGGTGAGCTGGCCGAGCAGGTCCTGCCAGGGGGCCTGGATGAACGTTGCCGGTTGGCCTGCCTCGGCGAAGCGGGCGCGGGCGCCGTCGAGCATGGGCGCGGCGGGTTCGGCGAGGGTCAGGTGATGGCCGCGCTGGGCCAGCCACAGGGCCATGTGGCCCAGGCCGGCGCCGATGTCGAGCACTCGCAGCGGGCGCTCGGGCAGCGTTTCGGCCAGGTCGGCCTGAAGCACCGCGAGACGGATGGCGCCCTTGGCGCCGCCGTAGATCTTTTCGGCGAAGCGGCTGGCCAGCTCATCGAAGTGACGGTCGTTCATTTGGCGAAACGCCTCTCGCTGTCGGCCAGCTTGGCTCGAACCACTTCGTTCATGTCCAGCCCCAGTTCGCTGCACAGCAGCAGCAGGTAGAGCACGATATCGCCCACCTCCTGGCCGGCGTGGGCGAGCTTGTCGGCGGGCAACTGGCGGGACTCGTCCTCGGTCAGCCACTGGAAGATCTCCACCAGCTCGGCCATCTCGACGCTGGCGGCCATGGCCAGGTTCTTCGGGCTGTGGAAGCCGCGCCAATCGTTGGTGTCGCGGATGCGGTGCAGGCGTTCGGTCAGTTCTTGCAGGTTCATCGGGGTCTCCTCGTGGCGCATAGCTTCCGGCGAGGCTACTTGCAAAGCAAGTGCGCCAGGCGCTCAAAGCGAGCGCCAGCTCCCGACCATGTGCACCAGTGCGCCATGTCCATCCAGCCGCAAGGCGCCCTCCGGCCCCGCCTCGCTGGCGCTCAGCACCACCTCCGATGGCAGGCGCACCGGTTTTTGGAAGTCCACCGTGAACACGTACCCCGCTTTTGGCAGGTGCCCTTGTAGCGCCGCCAGGGCCATGGCCGTGCTCCACATGCCGTGGGCGATGGCCCTGGGGAAGCCGAACAGGCGCGCGCTGAGGCGGCTCAGGTGAATCGGGTTGTAGTCGCCGCAGACCCTGGCGTAGCGCCGACCGATGTCGCTGTCGGCATACCAGCGGGTGGCCTCCGGCAACACCAGGGGCTGCGGTGCTGGCGCGTCGCTACCCTGCGCGTCGAGCTTCAGGCCGCGCACCAGCATGCGGCTGGTTTCGCGCCAGAGCAGGCCAAGCCCGTCCTCGGCCTCGGTCACCAGGTCGAAGGTGCCGCCTTTTTCATGCGGCTGCAGGTTGTCGGCGTATACCGCGAAGCGCAGGCCGTCGATAGCGCCCAAGGGGCGCAGCACCTGCAGGCTGTTGTGCAGGTGTACCAGCCCCAGCAATGGGAAGGGGAAGTCGTCGGCGGTGAGCAGCTGCAGTTGCAGGCTGAAGGCCATGACATGCGGGTAGGTGCCCGGCAACCGGCCATCGTCGGCGAAGTGGCAGAGCCGACGGTAGGCCGCCAGGTTGCCGGCATCGACGCGCAGGAAGCAGCGCAGCCCCTGTTCCGGCAGCTGGCTGCCACGGATCTTGCGCTTGCCGAGGGCGCGCAGGTAAAGGCTCAGGCGCGAGTCGGGGTGGCGCAGGTCGTGCCAGGGTCGGCTCATGGTCAGGCTCCCATCAGGGCCTGGCCGCAGACGCGCAGGGCCTGGCCGTTGATCGCCCCGGAGCCTGGCTGGCTGAGCCAGGCGATGGCTTCGGCCACATCCTGTGGCAGGCCGCCCTGGCCCAGCGAGCTCAGGCGCCGGCCGGCCTCGCGCAGGCCCATGGGCATGGCCGCGGTCATGTGCGTTTCGATGAAGCCCGGTGCCACGGCATTGATGCTGGCGCCCTGGGTGGCCAGCCGTGGCGCCCAGGCCTGGGCGAAGCCGATCAGCCCGGCCTTGCTGGCGGCGTAGTTGGATTGCCCACGGTTGCCGGCGATTCCGCTGACCGAGGCGAGCAGGGTGACACGGGCGTCGTCGTGCAGCTTGCCGGCGTCGAACAGTGCCTGGGTCAGCACCTGGGGGGCCTTGAGGTTGACGGCCAGCACGGCGTCCCAGTACTCCGGGGTCATGTTGGCCAGGGTCTTGTCGCGGGTGATGCCGGCGTTGTGCACGACGATATCGAGGCCTTCGGGCAGCGCCTCGACCAACTGCGCGGCGGCATCGGCGGCGCAGATGTCCAGGGCCAGGGCGCGACCGCCCAGGCGTGCGGCGAGGGCGTCGAGGTCGCGTTGCGCCTGGGGCACGTCGAGCAAGGTCACTTCGGCGCCATCGCGGGCCAGGGTTTCGGCGATGGCCGCGCCGATGCCGCGCGCGGCACCGGTGACCAGGGCGCGGCGCCCGGCCAGCGGGCGGGTCCAGTCGGCGACCTGGGCGGCGCAGGGCGACAAGCGCAGGACCTGGCCGGAAACGAACGCGCTTTTGGGCGACAGCAGGAAGCGCAGCGCGCCTTCGAGCTGGTCCTCGGCGCCGGCGCCGACATACAGCAGGTTGGCCGTTGCGCCGTTGCGCAGCTCCTTGGCCAGCGAGCGGCTGAACCCCTCCAGGGCGCGCTGGGCAACGCTGGCCTGTGGGTCGTCGAGGCTTTCCGGGGCGCGACCGAGAATCACCACATGGGCACAGTAGGCCAGGCTACGCAGCAGCGGTTGGAAGAATTCGCGCAGCTGTCTGAGCGCGTCGCTGTCGCACAGGTGGCTGGCATCGAACACCACCGCCTTGAGCTTCGGTCCCAGCCCCGCGACCCAGGCGGGCAGCCCGAGCGCGTCGCTGTCGAAGCCGTAGCAGTCCGCGGTCAGGCGCGGGGCGATCATCGCCACCTGGCCTGCGAGCGGCCCACCGCCGAGCACCAGCGCGCCCTCGATGGGCCGCAGGCGTCCGGGCTGCCAGCGCTCCAGCGGCACCGGGCGCGGCAGGCCGAGGGCGTCGACCAGCTTGCGGCCGAGGGTGGAGTTGGCAAAGCCCAGATAGCGATCGCTCATGTACGGTTCTCCCTGAAGGCAAGCATGCAAGTGTGGACCAAGTTTGTGTCTGGGGCGTTCGAATGCGTCAAAAGAACCTAGTCTTAGGGATCAAATTGTTTCAGGAGGAACAGGCATGCATTCAACAAGTCGGGTCGCGATCCTGGGTGGCAACCGGATTCCCTTCGCCCGCTCCAACGGTGCCTATGCCAAGGCCAGCAACCAGGCAATGCTCACCGCGGCCCTCGAAGGGCTGGTGGAGCGCTACCGCCTGCACGGGCTGCGCCTGGGGGAAGTGGTCGCGGGCGCGGTGCTCAAGCATTCGCGCGACATGAACCTGACCCGCGAATGCGTGCTCGGCTCGCGACTGTCGCCGCAGACGCCGGCCTACGACATCCAGCAGGCCTGCGGCACCGGGCTGGAGGCGGCGTTGCTGGTGGCCAACAAGATCGCCCTGGGGCAGATCGACAGCGGCATCGCCGGGGGCGTCGATACCACCTCGGACGCACCCATCGCGGTCAGCGAGGGGCTGCGGCAGATCCTGCTGCAGGCCAATCGCGGCAAGAGCCTGGGCGAGCGCCTGAAGCCGTTCCTCAAGCTGCGCCCTGGCCTGCTCAAGCCCGAGCTGCCGCGCAATGGCGAACCGCGCACCGGGCTGTCCATGGGCGAGCACTGCGAGCGCATGGCGCAGACCTGGCAGATCGAACGTGCCGACCAGGACGAGTTGGCGTTGCTCAGCCACCAGCATCTGGCGGCGTCCTATCGCGAGGGCTGGCAGGATGACCTGCTGACGCCCTACCTGGGGCTGACCCGTGACAACAACCTGCGCCCGGACCTGACCCTCGAGCAGCTGGCCAAGCTCACGCCGGTATTCGACCGCAGTGGCCTGGGCACGCTTACCCCGGGCAACTCCACGCCTTTGACCGACGGCGCTTCGCTGGTGCTGCTGGGCAACGACGCCTGGGCCGCGGAGCATGACTTGCCGGTGCTGGCCTATCTGGTCGATGGCGAAACGGCGGCGGTCGACTTCGTTCATGGACAGGAGGGCCTGCTGATGGCGCCGGTGTACGCGGTACCGCGGTTGCTGGCGCGCAACGGCCTGACCCTGCAGGACTTCGACTACTACGAGATCCACGAAGCCTTCGCCGCCCAGGTGCTGTGCACGCTGAAGGCCTGGGAGGACGCGGACTACTGCCGCACGCGCCTGGGACTCGACGCGCCGCTGGGGGCGATCGATCGCGGCAAGCTGAACGTGAAGGGCAGCTCGCTGGCCGCGGGGCATCCGTTCGCGGCGACCGGGGGGCGGATATTGGCGAACATGGCCAAGTTGCTGAGCGAACGGGGCAAGGGGCGCGGGCTGATCTCGATCTGCGCGGCGGGCGGGCAGGGGGTGGCGGCGATCGTCGAGCGTTGAGGCAGCGGGGCCTCGGGACGCCGAATTGCCACGAGCACCGGCGAAGCCCGTGCCTGTGCTGCGCTGCCTGCTTCCACCCGTAGCAGGCGATGGCTGGTACCCTTGTCCGACTCGAGACAGCAGGCATCAACATGTCGATCACCGGACCGCGTCCCATCCCTGCCCTGGATTACCTGCCCAGGCCGCTCTACGCCCGTGCCGAAAGTCTTGGCGCAGGCTCCTGGACCACCCGCCACCGGCATGACTGGGTACAGTTCTCCTACGCCATCAGCGGTGTGCTGGGTGTCTATACCAGCGAGGGCAGCTACTTCGCGCCGCCGCAGTGGGGGGTATGGATTCCGGCCGGCACCGAGCACGACGTGGTGACCTCGATGCAGGCCGAGATGCGCAGCCTGTATGTGCGGAGCGACGCTTGCCCCTGGGCACAGGCCGAATGCCGAGTGCTGGAGGTCACGCCGCTGGCGCGGGAGCTGATCAAGCAGTTCTGCACGTTCGCGGTGGCCTACCCGGAGGGCGACAGCGCCGAGGCGCGGTTGGTCGCGGTGTTGCTGGATCAGCTGCGGACCCTGCCGCAAGTGGGGTTCTCGCTGCCGCTACCGCGCCACCCAGGGCTGCTGGCCCTGTGCAATGAGCTGATCGCCGAGCCCGACCAGCCACAGACCCTGCGGCAGTGGGCGCTGTCGCTGGACGTGTCGGAGAAGACCTTGATGCGCCTGTTCCAGCGCGAGACGGGGCTGAGCTTTCGCAACTGGCGCCAGCGCATGCGCCTGCTGTCGTCGCTGGCGCTGCTGGAGGCGGGGGAAAGTGTCACCCAGGCGGCGCTGGGCTGTGGCTATGACTCGACCTCGGCGTATATCGCGGCGTTCAAGCAGCTGTTCGGGGCGACGCCCGGGGAGCTTAGGCTGTAATCGCTGGCTGCCACTTCAGTGGCAGCACCCTCCGCCATTGGCCAGGTCCTTGAGGATCGGGCAGTCGGGCCGGTCATCGCCCTGGCAGTGGGCCACCAGCTCACTCAGGGTATCGCGCAGGCTGACCAGCTCCTCGATGCGCCGGTTCAGTTCGTCGATATGCTGCATGGCCAGCGCCTTCACATCGGCGCTGGCACGCTGGCGATCCTGCCAGAGCGTCAGCAGCCTCGCCACTTCCTCGAGGGAAAACCCCAGGTCGCGGGAGCGCTTGATGAACGCCAGGCTGTGTAGGTCTTCCTGCCGATACAGACGATAGCCGCTGTCGCTGCGTTGGGCCGGGCGCAGCAGCCCGATGGATTCGTAGTAGCGGATCATCTTGGCGCTGAGCCCGCTGCGGCGGGCGGCCTGGCCGATGTTCATGGGGCCTCCTGGTCACGGCTGGTGGGTTTCCAGGTCTTCAGCCACAGGGCGTTGCTCACCACGCTGACGCTGGACAGGGCCATCGCGGCGCCGGCCAGTACCGGGTTGAGATAGCCGAGGGCGGCGAGCGGTATGCCGACCAGGTTGTAGATGAAGGCCCAGAACAGGTTCTGGCGAATCTTGGCGTAGGTCTTGCGGCTGATCTCCAGCGCCGCGGGGACCAGGCGTGGGTCGCCGCGCATCAGGGTGATGCCGGCGGCCTGCATGGCCACGTCGGTGCCGCCGCCCATGGCGATGCCGATGTCAGCGGCGGCCAGGGCCGGGGCGTCGTTGATGCCGTCGCCGACCATGGCCACCACGCCACCGCGCTTGAGCGCCGCGACCGTCGCGGCCTTGTCCGCGGGGAGTACCTCGGCGTGCACATCATCGATGCCGAGAGCCTCGGCCACCACCTTGGCGCTGCCACGGTTGTCGCCGGTCAGCAGATGGCTGCTGATCCCACGGGCGTGCAAGGCGGCGATGGCCTGGTCGGCGCCGGGCTTGAGGCTGTCGCCAAAGGCGAACAAACCCAGCACGCGGGGCTGCTTGCCGCGCTCGATCAGCCAGGACAGGGTGCGGCCTTCGGCCTCCCAGGCCTGGGCGCTGCTGGCCAGGTCGCCTGGCGCCAGGTGGTTTTCGTCGAGCAGACGACGGTTGCCCAAGGCCAGTTCGCGTCCCTCGACCTGGCCGGCGATGCCACGGCCGGTAAGGGATTGGCTGTCGGTCACCGGCGGTACGTCCAGGCCCTGTTCGGCACAGGCATCGAGCACCGCCCTGGCCAGCGGATGCTCGCTGCCCCGCTGCAGGGCGCCGGCCATGCGCAGCAGCGCCTGGAGGTCGCCGTCGCAGGCCTGGCTGTGGACGATACGTGGGCTGCCGGAGGTCAGGGTGCCGGTCTTGTCGAACACCACGCTGTTGACCGCATGGGCGCGTTCCAGCGCTTCGGCGTCCTTGATCAGGATGCCGTGGCGGGCGGCGACGCCGGTGCCGGCCATGATCGCGGCGGGCGTGGCAAGGCCCAGGGCGCAGGGGCAGGCGATCACCAGCACGGCGACGGCGTTGATCAGCGCTGTTTCCAGCGGCGCGCCGGCCAGCCACCAACCGACCAGGGTGAGCAGCGCCACGACCAGCACGGCCGGGACGAAGACTTGGCTGACCCGGTCGACCAGTTTCTGGATCGGCGCCTTGGCCGCCTGGGCATCCTCGACCAGGCGGATGATGCGGGCGAGCACGGTTTCGGTGCCCAGTGCCAGGGTTTTCACCAGCAGTCGGCCTTCGCCGTTGATGGCGCCGCCGGTCACCGCGTCGCCAGGCTGCTTGGGCACTGGCAGGCTTTCGCCGCTGATCAGGGCTTCATCGGCGTGGCTGCTGCCTTCGAGCACCTCGCCATCGACCGGGAAACGCTCGCCGGGCTTGACCAGCACCTGGTCGCCCAGGCGCAGTTGGCTGATGGCGACCTCTTCCTCGTGGCCGTCGACCAGCCGCACGGCGCGTTCGGGGCGTAGCGCCTCCAGGGCCCGGATGGCGCTGGCGGTCTGGCGTTTGGCGCGGCTTTCCAGGTACTTGCCCAGCAGCACCAGGGCGATCACCACCGCCGAGGCCTCGAAATACAGGTGGGGCTCCATGCCTGCCGGCGCTTGGGCCCACTGGTACAGGCTCAGGCCGTAGCCTGCGCTGGTGCCCAGGGCGACCAGCAGGTCCATGTTGCCCGCGCCGGCGCGCACGGCTTTCCAGGCGGCGACATAGAAGCGCGCGCCGAGGATGAATTGCACCGGCGTGGCGAGGGCGAACTGTGCCCAGGCCGGCAGCATCCAGTGCAGGCCGAACGGCTGCACCAGCATCGGCAGGACCAGAGGCAGGGCCAGCAGCAGCGCCGCCGCGACGGCCAGCCGTTCGTTGCGCAGTCGCCGCTGGGCCTGGCGCTGGTCGTCATGGGCGGTGCGCGGCAGGGCGGCGCTGTAGCCGGCCTGTTCGACCGCGGCGATCAGCACGCCGTCATCGACGGCTTCGAGCACTTCGAGGTGGGCGCGCTCGCTGGCCAGGTTGACGCTGACCTGCTCGACCCCCGCCAGCTTGCCGAGGGCGCGTTCGATACGCCCGGCGCAGCTGGCGCAGGTCATGCCGCCGATCTGCAGTTCCAGGGTTCGGGTGGGGACGCTGTAGCCGGCCCCGCGCACGGCATCGACCAGTGCCGGCAGGCTGTCGGCCGGGGCCTGGACCCGAGCCTGCTCGGTGGCTAGGTTGACGCTGACGTGTTCGGTACCGGTGACCTTGCGCAGGGCGCGCTCGACCCGACCTGCGCAACTGGCGCAGGTCATGCCGGCGATCGGCAGGTCGAAGGTGGTGGATGCGGGCATGGCTCTCTCCTCCGTGGACAGGCCTTCAGCATCAACCTTGCCATGCGGGCAAGGTCAATAGCCCAGGCCGGCTCTCTTGAGCACCAGGCCATTCTGTCCCATGGCAATACGGTATTTATTGATCTGGCCCGCCTGCAATGCCAGGCGCGTGCTGCGCTGATCCTCGATACCGGGCGCGCAACCGGGAACCTGTCCGGGCAACAGGCGCAGGCGCACATCGACCGGGCCCGGCGGCAGGTTGAACGAAGTCGACTGTTCCTGGAACAGCCGCCCGGACAACTGATCGTTGAGGTAGATGCCGATTTCGCAGCTGGTGGCCACCTCCAGGCGTTCCCGGGAAATGATCAGCACGCTGTAGTCCGAATTGCCCTCGGCGCTGGCCGGAGGCACCACGGCCAGCAATCCTGCGAGGCCCAATACTGCCCTGATCATGAAAAATCTCCTGCTTGCCAGAATCGTCAAAGGCGCAGCTTGGCCGAGGTGCGCGGGGATTTCCAGCCCGGCCGATCCGGGCGGAACTTGACCTTGCCCCGATGGCAAGGCTGAGACTGCGCGAAACCCACAAGGAGGCAACCTCGATGCAAGTGTTCAATGTACAAGGCATGACCTGCGGCCACTGTGTGAAGGGCGTGACCCGGGCCGTGCAGGAGCAGGATGCGGCGGCGCGGGTGGAGGTCGATCTGGCGGCGCGGCAGGTGAGGGTGGAAAGCGCTCTGGCGGCGGAGCAGATCCTGGCGGCGATCCGTGAAGAGGGCTATCAGGCCGAGGTGGCCTGAATCCCTTTTGCCCCGGTGCTTCAATCCTGTGGGAGCGGGTTTACCCGCGAAGCAACCTCTGCGGTGACTGGCGGCGGTTCGGCGCCCCGACAAGCCCGCTCCCACTGGGTGATTTTCTGCAGCACACGCAGGATCAATTATTGCAAAGGTTTTCAACGCCCGGCGATCCAGTGCAGGTAGACTAGCGTACTTGCTTAGCCTGCTATGGATTCTCCATGAACTTGCGAACCTTGCTGATTCTCGGCGCCCTGAGTGCGTTCGGGCCCTTGGCGATCGACTTCTATCTGCCCGCTTTCCCGGCCATGGCCCAGGCCTTCGCCACTGATGAAAAGCACGTGCAGACCACGTTGGCCGCCTACTTCCTCGGCCTGTCCCTGGGCCAACTCGCCTACGGGCCGGTAGCCGACCGCTTCGGCCGGCGTATTCCACTGCTGTTCGGTGTCGCACTGTTCACCCTGGCTTCGCTGGCTTGCGCCTATGCACCGAATCTCGACAGCTTGATCCTGGCGCGCTTCGTCCAGGCCCTCGGGGGGTGCGCCGGCATGGTGCTGGCACGGGCCATCGTCAGCGACAAGTGTGACGCGGTGGCTTCGGCCAAGGTGTTTTCGCAATTGATGCTGGTGATGGGGCTGGCGCCAATTCTTGCGCCGATGCTCGGTGGCGTGCTGGTGAACGTGGCCGGTTGGCAGTCGATTTTCCTGGCTCTGAGTCTGTTCAGCGCGGCCTGTCTGTTGGCGGTCGGCCTCGGCTTGCCGGAAAGCCTGCCGCCGCACGTCCCGCGTCAGCCGCTTTCTGGTGCGTTGCGCCAGTACCTGCGCCTGTTCGGTGATCGGGTGTTCGTCGGCCATGCGCTTACCGGAGGCCTCGCCATCGCCGGCATGTTTGCCTATATCGCTGGTTCACCGTTCGTCTTCATCAAGTTGTACGGCGTGCCTGCCGAGCACTATGGCTGGCTGTTCGGCACCAATGCGGCCGGGTTCATCCTGATGGCCCAGGTCAATGCGCGGCTGCTGGCCAAACGTGGTCCGGCCTGGCTGTTGGCGCGAGCGGTGTGGTTGTACCTGGCGGCGGCGCTGGCGCTGCTGCTGGTCGCGGCGTTGCGCCCGGCGCCATTGTGGCCGCTGCTGGTGCCGCTGTTCGTGTGCATCGCCAGCCTTGGCTGCATCGTCCCCAACGCCGCGGCTTGCGCCATGAGCGGGCAGGGCGCCCGCGCCGGCAGCGCATCGGCCTTGATGGGTTGCCTGCAGTTCAGCGTCGCTGCGGGCGCGGCGGCGCTGGTCGGGGTGCTGCATGACGGCAGCGCGGTGCCCATGGCCTTGGTGATCAGCCTGTGCGGCGCGCTGGTGGTCAGTGTCGCAGTGCTGACCCGGCGCTTGCAGGCCAAGCGGCCTGAGTGAGCGGATGAGGCGCGTTGAGGCGTGTTTCCAGCAGGGCGACGAACGCCCGCGCCTCGGCTTCGTTGCGAAAGCTCACGACATGCTGGTCAAGTTGGACCTGCCAGGGACAGGCGGGATTGCGGTTCGACGCACTGACGACAATCTTCATCGTGATCCACCTCCAGTGAGTGGGAGCCGGTAAAGTCTAGCGCTGCTCTCGATGCTCGCCATGATCGGGATCAGCCTCCTGACTGACGGTCATGGCGGTTACGGCATGGGAAGCTTTCTGTTTTGCATGGCGTAGTTTTTGACCCGGACTGTCGGTCTTGTCAGTTCGCCAGGCGATTCGAGCCTCGCCGACCGCGATCTAGCCGCTGTAGTTCGGGAGGCGGTGCCCTTGGATGGCGATCTGGCCGCTGCTCATGGCAGTGCTGCAACGGCGTCCTACACGGTTCGCTGCCTACGCAGCCAGCGACGTCGAGCGGCTTATACTCCCAGCGCATCCAATGCCAGCGAGCAACGTTTCCCGCTGGCAGTCGCGAGTCATCAGGGAGCTTCAGTTTCATGAGTGCAGTCCGTAGCATCAGTCAGGTCGCCGGCCTGATGGCCGATCCCAAGCGCAGCGCCATGTTGTGGGCATTGATCGATGGTACTCCGCGTGCGGCGGACGAATTGGCGAGGATGACCGGCCTCAGCACCTCTTCGGCTTGCGCGCATCTGTCGTTGTTGTCGACAGCGGGGCTGCTCAAGCTCGAGACGCGTGCGCGCAAACGCTATTACCGTCTGGCCACGCCGCAGGTGAGCGCGGCGGTGGAGGCGCTTGCCAGCGTCCAGGTCGAACACCGCCCAGCCGCCCAGCGGGCCACGCCGATACAGATCCCGTCTTCGATGCGCAGGGCGCGTCTGTGCGGTGATCACCTGGGTGGGGAAATCGCCACGGCGCTGTTCCAGCGGCTGCTGGTCGCCGGCTGGTTGGTGGGGAGCGAGCAGCAGATGTCTGTGAGCCAGGAGGGCAAGGCCCGGTTGGAGGCGCTGGGGGTCTACATCGATGCGCTGGCGCCGGTCGCCAGGCCAGGTTGCCTGACGTGCCGCTGCAGTGAGTGGAGCGACCAGGGGGCGCACCTTGGCGGCCCCCTGGGGCAAGCGCTGCTCAGGTTGTTCCTGCAGTCGGGCTGGATCCGCGAACAGGAAGGCAATCGAGCGATACAGCTCACGTCGCTCGGTGTCCAGCAGATCAACGGCATCGCCCGGGTGCCGGCCCGGCAGGCCGGTTAGCGCGTCAGGCGCGCGTCCAGGCTGTTCTGTGCCAGGCGACGCGCCTGATCCTGGGTCATGCCCAGGTGTTCGTGCAGCGCGTGGAAGTTTTCGGTGACGTAGCCCCCGAAGTAGGCCGGATCATCGGAGTTGACCGTGACTTTCACGCCGCGCTCGAGCATGTCGAGGATGTTGTGCTGGTTCATGTGGTCGAACACGCACAGCTTGGTATTGGACAGCGGGCAGACGGTCAGTGGGATCTGCTCGTCGATGATGCGCTGCATCAGGCGTTCGTCCTCGATGGCGCGCACGCCGTGGTCGATGCGCTGGATCTTCAGCAGGTCGAGGGCCTCCCAGATGTACTCGGGCGGGCCTTCCTCGCCGGCATGGGCCACGGTCAGGAAGCCTTCGCTGCGGGCGCGGTCGAAGACGCGTTGGAACTTGCTCGGCGGATGGCCTTTCTCCGAGCTGTCCAGGCCGACAGCGACGAAGGCATCGCGGAACGGCAGGGCCTGGTCCAGGGTTTTCTGCGCTTCGTCTTCACTCAGGTGGCGCAGGAAGCTGAGGATCAGGCCGCTGCTGATGCCAAGCTGCTCGCGGCCATCCTGCAAGGCCCGGTTGATGCCCTCGAGCACCACCTCGAACGGGATGCCTCGATCGGTGTGGGTCTGCGGGTCGAAGAACGGCTCGGTGTGGATGACGTTCTGTGCCTTGCAGCGTTGCAGGTAGGCCCAGGTCAGGTCGTAGAAGTCCTGCTCGGTGCGCAGGACATCGGCGCCCTGGTAATAGAGGTCGAGGAACTCCTGCAGGTTGTTGAAGGCATAGGCCCTGCGCAGGGTCTCGACGTCCGCCCAGGGCAGGGCGATCTTGTTGCGTTCGGCCAGGGCGAACAGCAGTTCGGGCTCCAGCGAGCCCTCCAGGTGCATGTGCAGTTCCGCCTTGGGCAAGGCGTTCAGCCATTCATACATGTGTGCAATCTCGATCAGGTACGGTTGGCCGTCATTCTACAGGGCCTGGCCGGGCAATGCGCCCATCCAGGTCCGTATCGCCTGGGTTACCAGATGAGCGCCTCGCCCTTGTAGTTGATGAAGCGCAGGCCGCCGTTGCCGCTCTGGGCCTTGACCTGCTCGAGCATGCCGCGGGTGCTGGTGAGCACGTCGATCTCGGCGTTCTCGCCGCCCATGTCGGTCTTTACCCAGCCCGGGTGCATGGCCAGCACGGCCAGGTCGGGGCGCTGCAGGTCGACCACGAAGCTGTTGATCATCGAGTTGAGCGCGGCCTTGCTGGCCTTGTACAGGCAGACTTCGCCCCCGTCGGGGATGGTCACGCTGCCCAGGATCGAGCTCATGAACGCCAGCACGCCACTGCCTTCGCGCACCTGGCCGGCCAGGCGTCGGGCCACACGGATCGGCGCCACGGCGTTGGTCATGAACAGGTCGCCGATCTGCTGCACCTGCACGCTTTCCAGGTCCTGCGGCAGCGGGCCCATCACCCCGGCGTTGACGAACACCAGGTCGAACACTTCACCTTGCAGGCGTTGCTTCAGCCCATCGAGTTGGGCGGTGTCGTTCATCTCCAGGCGCTCGATACGCACCCCGGACACATCGCCCAGGGCGCCGGGCTGCTGCGGGTCACGCACGGTGGCGACGACGTTTCAGCCATCTTCGCGCAGGCGTTGTACCAGGCCCAGGCCAAGGCCTCGGGAGGCGCCGATGATCAGGGCGGTCTTGTTGGCGGTCATAGCGATACTCCATATCAAGGGCGAGGCGAGCAGTGTTGTGCACAGGTTTCGCTCGTCGCGCGACAACGTGGCGGTTGCCCTCCATGACGGAAGGCCTGGGTGACGAGCATAAACCAGGTACCGACTGGTTGCCCTTTCGCTGCTGCTCAAAAAATGATCGATGGCCTTAAAGGCCGATGGGTTCGGCGCCTGGCGGAGTGGTTCACGGGTTATCCACAGGCTGCTCCACAGTAATTGTGTGCAAGCGCGGTGGTCTGAAAATGCCTGTTCCAGGGAGCGTAGGCACTGATGCTTGGGGATAACTCATAAGCTTTCAGTGACTTGGGTCTGTGTCACACAAATGTGATCAAAATATGCTCAACACGCTGAAGGCCTTGCCATACAAGGCCTGTGTCAGAATGCCCAGAGCTTATCCACAGGCAGGCCCACAGTACTTGTGGGCAACGCTCAGGCCCGTTCCAGCAAGATGCGCCCGCGGCTCAGGTCGGCGAGCTGCTGCTGCAGCACTTCGAGATGGCTATCACCCAGGGCGATGCGTAGATCGACGCCGTTGGCGGTGAACTGCTCGTCCAGCACCAGGCCGTCGACTTCGCCCAGGCGCAGCTTGACCAGCGCCAGTTCGCTGAAGGTGCAGCTGCAGGCGAACTCACTGCGCTGCACCAGCAAGCGCTTGGGTGCCTGCTGCAGGCATTTGTTGGCGCCGCCGCCATAGGCCCGTGCCAGGCCACCGGTGCCCAACTGGATGCCGCCGTACCAGCGGATCACCAGGACCACCACCTGGTCGCAGTCCTGGGCCTCGATGGCGGCAAGGATAGGGCGCCCGGCCGTGCCGCCGGGCTCGCCGTCGTCGCTGCTGCGATACTGGCCGCCGAGCTTCCAGGCCCAGCAGTTGTGGGTGGCCGCCAGGTCGCTGTGGCGTTCGATGAAGGCCATGGCCTCGGCCGGGCTGCTGATCGGGCCGGCGAGGGTGATGAAGCGGCTCTTGCGGATTTCCTCGCGGAACTCGCAGAGCTCGAGCAGGGTAGAAGGCATAGGTCCGGGTCAGGCGGGCGTGCTGATGCCGCAGCCTTTGAGAATGATGTGGATAAGGTTGTTGCTGGCGTCTTCCATGTCCTGCTTGGTCAGCCGGCTGCGGCCGGTCACCTGGCAGATCTGGGTGGCGAAGTCGGCGTAGTGCTGGGTGCTGCCCCAGAGCAGGAAGATCAGGTGCACAGGGTCCACCCGGTCCATCTTGCCGGCGTCGATCCAGGCCTGGAACACTGCGGCGCGGCCGCGGAACCATTCGCGGTAGTCGGCGCTGAAGTACTCGCTCAGGCACTCACCGCCGCTGATCACTTCCATGGCGAAGATTCGCGAGGCCTGCGGGTTGCGCCGGGAGAACTCCATCTTGGTGCGGATGTACTGGCTGAGCGCCTCGGCTGGGTCGTCCTCCACGCTCAGGGCGTTGAAGGTGCTGTCCCACAGCTCGATGATGTTGCTCAGCACGGCGATGTACAGGCCCAGCTTGTTGGTGAAGTAGTAGTGCAGGTTGGCCTTGGGCAGCCCAGCCTTGAGCGCGATGGTGTTCATGCTCGTGCCCTTGTAGCCGTGGCGGGCGAATTCGTCTTCGGCGGCCTGGATGATGGCCTGCTCGTTCTTCTGGCGGATGCGGCCGGCGGGCTTGCCCGAGGCGGGGGAGCGATGCGCAGGGACTTCTAGGGTCATGGACGATTCCGGGCGGGTCGTTACGAATGTCCGACAGATTACCTGCCTGCGCCGAAGTGACAAGCATTTGCGTCAGAGATACGTATCAGCGTGTCGCAGCCAGACTCTCGAGGAAGCTTTCCAGCACCAGGTTTGGCCGGCGGCCCTTGCGCGTTACCCAGCTCAGGCCCAGGTCGTAGAAACGTTGCGCGGGTTTGAGGGCGCGCAGCCGGCCCTGCTGCACCCAGAAGCTCGCATAGTGGTCAGGCAGGTAGCCGATGTAGCGCCCGGTCAGGATGAGGAAGGCCATGCCCTCGCGGTCCGAGGCGCTGGCGGTGCAATGCAGCGCCTGATAGTGGGCCTGGATGTCGGCGGGCAGGCGGAAGGTCGGGGCGATGGCATCCTGGCTGTTCAGGCGTGTTTCGTCGATCTGTTGGTCGTCGGCGTAGAACAAGGGGTGGCCGACGGCGCAATAGAGCAGCGAGCGCTCGCTGTACAGCGGCTGGTAATCGAGCCCGGACAGCGGACTGGTCTGGGGAACCACGCCGACATGCAGGCTGCCGTCGAGCACACCCTGCTCGACCTGGCTCGGGGCAATCATGCGGATCTGGATGCGCACGTCCGGGCCGCGGTCCTTGAGTTCGGCCAGGGCATGGGTAATGCGCATGTGCGGCAGGGTCACCAGGTTGTCGGTGAGGCCGATGTTCAGTTCGCCGCGCAAGTGCTGGTGCAGGCCGTTGACCTCGGTGCGGAAGGTCTCCAGGGCACTGAGCAGCTGCAGTGCCGAGTGATAGACCTCGCGCCCTTCCTCGGTCAGCGAGAAGCCGGCGCGACCACGCTGGCACAGACGCAGGCCCAGGCGTTGCTCGAGGTCGTTCATCTGCTGGCTGATCGCCGAGCGGCCGATCCCCAGCACATTCTCCGCCGCCGAGAAACCGCCGCACTCCACGACGCTGCGGTAGATCTTCAACAGGCGGATGTCGAAATCGCTGACCTGGGCGAGGGGATCGGGGCGTCGGCTCATTAGTTTAGTTATCCGCTGACTGAAGATTAGAAATGCTGGGTTTTTCGAACTTTATCGCCGTGACAACTTAGCTGCAACAACACCCATCGTTGCCTAATCGTCTTCCGAGGAATCGCCCGATGAACATGCCCGAAACCGCCCAGGCCGGTCTGGCCAGCCAGCTCAAGCTGGACGCCCACTGGATGCCATACACCGCCAATCGCAACTTCCAGCGCGATCCACGGCTGATCGTGGCGGCCGCAGGCAACTACCTGGTCGACGACAAGGGCCGCAAGGTGTTCGACGCGCTGTCGGGCCTGTGGACCTGCGGTGCCGGGCATACCCGCAAGGAAATCAGCGAAGCGGTGGCCCGCCAGGTCGCCACGCTCGACTATTCGCCTGCCTTCCAGTTCGGCCACCCGCTGTCGTTCCAGCTGGCCGAGAAGATCGTCGACCTGGTGCCTGGCGACCTGAACCACGTGTTCTTCACCAACTCCGGCTCCGAGTGCGCCGATACCGCGCTGAAGATGGTCCGTGCCTACTGGCGCCTGAAGGGCCAGGCCACCAAGACCAAGATCATCGGCCGGGCCCGTGGCTACCACGGCGTGAACATCGCCGGCACCAGCCTCGGCGGGGTCAACGGCAACCGCAAGCTGTTCGGTCAATTGCTGGATGTCGACCACCTGCCTCATACCGTGCTGCCGGCCAACGTCTTCAGCAAGGGCATGCCGGAGGAGGGCGGTATTGCCTTGGCCGACGAAATGCTCAAGCTGATCGAACTGCATGATGCCTCGAACATCGCCGCGGTGATCGTCGAGCCACTGGCCGGCTCCGCGGGTGTGCTGCCGCCGCCGAAGGGCTACCTCAAGCGCCTGCGCGAGATCTGCAGCCAGCACAACATCCTGCTGATCTTCGACGAAGTGATCACCGGTTTCGGCCGCATGGGCGCGATGACCGGCGCCGAAGCCTTCGGCGTCACCCCGGATCTGATGTGCATCGCCAAGCAGGTCACCAACGGCGCCATCCCGATGGGCGCGGTGATCGCCACCAGCGAGATCTACCAGACCTTCATGAACCAGCCGACGCCCGAGTACGCGGTTGAGTTCCCCCACGGCTACACCTACTCGGCGCACCCGGTCGCCTGCGCCGCCGGTATCGCCGCGCTGGACCTGCTGCAGAAGGAAAGCCTGGTGCAGTCCGCCGCCGAGCTGGCGCCGCACTTCGAGAAGCTGCTGCACGGCACCAAGGGCACCAGGAACGTGGTCGACATCCGTAACTACGGCCTGGCCGGTGCCATCCAGATCGCCGCGCGTGACGGTGACGCCATCGTCCGTCCGTACGAGGCGGCGATGAAGCTGTGGCAAGCCGGCTTCTATGTGCGCTTCGGTGGCGACACCCTGCAGTTCGGGCCGACCTTCAACACCCAGCCGCAGGAACTGGATCGCCTGTTCGACGCGGTGGGCGAAGCCCTGAACAAGGTCGACTGACTTTTCCGAATTCGACGTCGGGCGCGTGATTGCCACGCGCCTGCTTCCACCTTCTTTATCTGGAGTTCTCATGAGCATTGTTCAGCACCTGATCCACGGCGAGCTGGTCACCAAGGGCGAGCGCACCGCCGATGTCTTCAACCCGTCCACCGGCCAGGCCGTGCGCAAGGTCGAGCTGGCCAGCCGCGCTACCGTCCAGCAGGCCATCGACTCGGCCAAGGCCGCCTTCCCGGCCTGGCGCAACACCCCGCCGGCCAAGCGCGCCCAGGTGATGTTCCGCTTCAAGCAGCTGCTTGAGCAGAACGAGGCGAAGATCTCGCAGATGATCAGCGAGGAGCATGGCAAGACCGTGGAAGATGCCGCCGGCGAACTCAAGCGAGGTATCGAGAACGTCGAATTCGCCTGCGCCGCCCCTGAGCTGCTCAAGGGCGAGTACAGCCGCAACGTCGGCCCGAACATCGACGCCTGGTCCGATTTCCAGCCGCTGGGCATCGTCGCTGGCATCACCCCGTTCAACTTCCCGGCCATGGTGCCGCTGTGGATGTATCCGCTGGCCATTGCCTGTGGCAACGCGTTCATCCTCAAACCGTCCGAGCGCGACCCGAGCTCGACGTTGTACATCGCCCAGCTGCTGCTGGAAGCAGGGCTGCCGAAGGGCATCCTCAACGTCGTGCATGGCGACAAGGAAGCGGTCGATGCGCTGATCGAGGCGCCAGAGGTCAAGGCCCTGAGCTTCGTCGGTTCGACCCCGATCGCTGAGTACATCTATGCCGAGGGCACCAAGCGCGGCAAGCGTGTTCAGGCCCTGGGCGGCGCGAAGAACCACGCGGTGCTGATGCCTGACGCCGACCTGGACAATGCCGTCAGCGCGCTGATGGGCGCGGCCTACGGTTCCTGTGGCGAGCGCTGCATGGCCATCTCGGTGGCGGTGTGCGTCGGCGACCAGGTGGCCGATGCGCTGATCGCCAAGCTGGAACCGCAGATCAAGGCGCTGAAGATCGGTGCCGGCACTGCCTGTGGTCTGGACATGGGGCCGCTGGTGACCGCTGCCGCGCGTGACAAGGTGGTGGGCTACATCGATGACGGCGTTGCCGCTGGCGCCAAGCTGGTAGTCGATGGCCGCGGCTACCGTGTTGCGGGTAACGAGGATGGCTATTTCGTCGGCGGCACCCTGTTCGACAAGGTCACCCCCGAGATGCGCATCTATAAGGAAGAGATCTTCGGCCCGGTGCTGTGCGTGGTGCGGGTGAACAGCCTGGAACAGGCCATGCAGCTGATCAATGAGCACGAATACGGCAATGGTACCTGCATCTTCACCCGTGACGGTGAGGCGGCGCGGCTGTTCTGCGACGAGATCGAAGTAGGCATGGTCGGCGTCAACGTACCGCTGCCGGTGCCGGTGGCGTACCACAGCTTCGGTGGCTGGAAGCGTTCGCTGTTTGGTGATCTGCATGCCTATGGTCCGGACGGTGTGCGTTTCTATACCCGTCGCAAGGCGATCACCCAGCGCTGGCCGCAGCGGGCCAGCCATGAGGCTTCGCAGTTTGCGTTTCCTAGCTTGTAAGGGAATGGGGTGAGAGCGAGCGGGGCGGCCGACAGGTTGCCCCGTTTTGTTTTTTGGGGCTTCTTTATATAAGTGTTGGGGCTGGTGGGTGCCTGTCTTGGGATTGGGTTGTGTTCCAGAGGTGTTCGCCGAGGT